>NZ_JBSFVA010000046.1:0-66147 GCF_053592075.1 Nonomuraea sp. NPDC002799 | reverse complement strand
CACCCGAGCCAAAGCGAGACGGCAGGTCATCCGCTACATCGAAGGGTTCTACAACCGCCGGCGCCTGCACTCGGCGCTCGGCTACCGACCGCCCCGAGCCACCCCGGCTCGGTAGCCGCCCGTCATCACGCAAAGAGAGCGAACGAGATGTCCCTCATCGTCCTGGCCGAGTGCCTGGAGGCGATGATCGAACCGTCCCGGGACGAACGTCGGCCGGTAGCACTATGTAACGATCCCTGTGCGCACCACGATGTCAAGGATGAAGCAAGGTCCGTACGCCGGGAATCGTTGGATAGGTCTGGTGATGCCCGAAGACACTACGCCGCGCGCTGACCTGATCGGATTTCGGGATCGCTTCGTTGGCCTGCTACAGCGGCTTCCGCTGGTTGTCAACGTTTCGCAGCGCTTCCACGGCCCGTGCGCCTCGGATGAGCACAACCTCTATGAAAGCCCCGGAGGTGGTTGTCATTTGGACGCAGGCAGTGCCAGCCGTTGTCGGTCTTGTTGGCGTTGTGGTGGGGGTGCTTGTTGGCGCCTGGCGGCAATCACTGCTACAGCAGGGTAACTGGCTGCGCGACGACCTGAGGCGTTGGCAGCAGGACCGAAGGAAGTCGTATTTCAAGCTCGTCCAGGCTGACGATAAACTCTACCGTTGTGTGATCCGGGACTTGCGTGATCCGCCACCTGGGCAGACAGTAACCGTTAGTGGAATAATAGATCTTAATGAAGCGATTCCGCCGCTCGCTGCAAGTGAACGCGCCGAGTTGCTCCGGGCATTCGACCGCCTCTGGCGTGCGAGGCGCGAGATCGAGCTGCTCCATTTGACGGATGACGCACTCGTAGCAGCAACCAACAGGCTCACGCTCAAGGACGCCGAACTGGTGAGCCTTACGCTCTTCGACCTGACTCACCGCCCTGAAGACGCACAAAAAATATCAGTACTCATCCGAGATGCACTAAAGGTGCGGCGCGACTTGATTGACCAATTCATGCAGGAAGCACGGACGGTTCTGAACGTCCCGCGTAACCGGAACGCTTAGGGTCCTAACAGAAAGATCAGCGAACGAGGCGTCGCCAGCAGATGATCGCTGCGGCGAGTTTCATGAACGCTTCATGGATGTCGTCGCGGACCTCCCAGCGGATGCGCAGACGGCGGAACCAGTGCAGGAGCGCGATCGTCCGCTCGACCACTCATTGGTGGATGCCCAGGCCAGAACCGTGTGTCGCGGGTGATTCGCGGGGAACCGTAGGTGCCGCCCGATGCCTCGAATGAGCGGGTGATCTCCGCGTCCAGGTCGGTACCGATGGTTATCTGGGGTAATCGAGCGTTCTCGCTAGTCAGCGGCTTGAAGGTCTGTAAGCCACGTAAGGCAAGTAGGCTGACCATGATTGCCTGCGATAGTGAAGGAGCATCGTCAATGACCGCCGACCCCACGATGGCCCGGATCGGCCAGGGGGTGGAGTTGCATCACCATCAAGGCCAGCGTGAAGCCGCTCGCGAGTTGTTCGCGCAGATCTGGGACGACATCGGCGGCGAGCAAGGCGACCCGCTGCATGTTGGCGTCCTTGCCCACTCGATGGCCGACGTGCAAGACGACGTGCACCAGGAGCTGATGTGGGACCTGCGGGCACTTGCCGCCGTCGGCCAGCTCACTGATGAGCGGGTGGCCCAAGCCGGGGTGCCGCTTTCGGTGGCCGGCTTGTATCCGTCGTTGCACCTGAACTTGAGTGAGTGCTATCGCAAGCTGGGCGATCTTGACCGCGCCCGTGAGCACCTCCAGCAGGCGCGGGACGGGATCGGCGCACTTGGCGACGATGAGTATGGACAGCTCATCAAGGGTGCCCTGGAGCCGTTGGCCGAACAGTTGGATGAGACCGTCTGACTGCGAGCCCCGGCATGTAGGCTGCCCGCGACCGTCGTGTCGGTGCCGTCTTCGAAAGATCCATGAGCCGCGCCCCGCCAGGTACGCTCACGCCTCGACATGCAGCTCGAGGTCCTCGTCCACCACCACCCACGACACCGACTCGTCGGCGGCCACCGCCCGCTCAGGCCGGTAAAACCGAGGCAGCGCACCTGACATGGGGTGCTGGTAAGAATCGCGCCGCACGGCCCAAAGCGACGGTGCGTAACCGGGAGCTCCCGGGCGGCTTGACATAAACGCTATTAGCGAGCAACGCGACCTGCGGAAACACCCGATCCAGCGTTATCGAGTGCTGCCGCGCCTGACTCATCCCCGAACGTCCGGACCGAAACCGGCGCTCGAAGAGTATCGCAGTCGCACACCGTGACCTGCGGCGATGCTGCTCGTTTGGGCCGTATGGCGCGATTCTTACCGGCGGGCCAACTTGGGGCCCATGCATGGCGTCTAATCCGCCGTGGAGATGCGCATTGGTGACTACGTGCTGGCCGGTCGGCTGGGTGCGGGCGGGCAGGGAGTCGTCTACGAAGCATACGATCTTGAGGGGCGCCGGGTGGCGGTCAAGGTGCTGCATCCGGGCGAGAGCCGTGGCCGCATGGCCAAGGAAGCCGCCGCGGCCAGGCGGGTGGCGTCGTTCTGCACGGCGAGGGTCCTAGGCGCCGATCTGACCGGTGATCGGCCGTACATCGTCAGCGAGTACGTGGCGGGCCCGAGTTTGCGCCGCGCGGTGTGCGAGGGACGCGTGTTCGGTGGTGACGACCTGCACCGGCTCGGTGTGGCCGTCGCTACGGCGCTGACGTCCATCCACGATGCGGGGGTCGTGCATCGCGACCTGAAGCCGGACAATGTGCTGCTCGGCCCGGACGGGCCGCGGGTGATCGACTTCGGCATCGCCAGGACCGTGGACATGTCGCTCACCAGGACTGGGGTGGTCGCGGGAACGCCCAGTTACATGGCGCCGGAGGTGCTCACCGGGCAGCGTGCGGGGTTCGCGGCGGACGTGTTCGCGTGGGGGGCGGTCATGGTCTTCGCCGCCACCGGCGAGGACCCGTTCCAAGGTGAGAACGTGAGCGCCGTCATGCACCAGGTGCTGTCGACGCAGCCCGACGTGAGCGCGCTGCCCGAGGCGGTGCGTTCGCTGGTCAAGGTCGCCATGGCGAAGGATCCCGAGGCTCGGCCGACGGCGCGCGAGCTGCTGCTGGCGCTGGTGAGCGGCGGCGCCGCGGACACCGCCGAGCTTCTGGCGGCCGGCACGCGCGCGGCGGGGGTCGTCGTGGCGTCCGGCCACGACGACCCTCCGCTGGGGACACTGGCCGAGGACGCCTACGCCAGCCTGGAACCGCAGGAGCGCGAGCACGTCGCTCAATTGTTCGTGCGCTTGGTGGCGCTGGGCGAGCGAGGGGCCACAGCGGACGAGCTCGGGGCGAGCGCCGAGCGGGTGCTGCGCGCCTTCCGTTACGTGCTGGCCAAGGAAGGCGAGGTGATCGTGCTGGCCTGGCCGGCGGTCGTGCGCGCCTGGCCGCGGCTGCGGGAGTGGGTGTCGGCCGAAGGCGAAGGGCTGGCCGCGCTGGCCGAGATCAGCTTGGCCGCACGAGCCTGGGACGATCATGGCCGCAGGGACGGCGACCTGCTCCGCGGCAGCCGCCTGGAGCACGCATTGACCTGGGCGGCCACCGGCCGCGCGCATGCCACGCTGATCCCGCGCGAGCGTGACTTCCTGCAGGCGGCCACCAGCCTGACGCAGCGGCAGGCCCATCGGCGACGAATGATGACCGTTGTGCTGGTCGCGCTGCTGGTCGTGGCGTTGGCCGCCGCCGGCGCCGCGGTCTGGCAGGGGAAACTGGCTCAGGACCAGCGCGATGTGGCGAGCGGGCGGCAGGCCGCCGCGGAGGCTGCGCGGCTGCGTACGACCGATCCGGTCAAGGCGATGTTGCTGAACGTCGCCGGCTGGCGGCTGGCGCCCGGCGCCGGTACCAGGGCAGGGCTGGTGGAGGCGTTGCAGGCGCCGGAGCGGTCGGTGTTCCGCCTGCCGACCGTTGCCGGGGTGGGCACCATCGCGGCCGGCGGCAACGGGCGGGTGATGGCCGGCGTAGGTGAGCAAGGCGTACGAGTTTACGACGTACCGTCCGGCCGGATGATCTCCGCCTGGCCGTGGCCGGCGGGGCAGGCGCTGATACCGTCGGCGGCGGCGCTGAGCCCCGGCGGGCGGATCCTCGTCGTGGCCTCGGCGGCGGATCAGATCACCGCGTGGGACGTGCGGACGGGCCGCAAGCTCGGCGAGCGCACCCTGGACGCAGGTGGCGAGAGTCCGTTGGTGCGCTTCGGTGACCACGAGTCGCTGGTGGCGATCGGCCGCGGAACCTCCCTCTACCTGCTGTGGGACATCCTCAGCGGTCGAACCTTCGGCCTCATCTTCAGGTCCGGGTCCGACCCCAGCGTCGGCTTCGAGGCTCCGGACGGGCCGCTCATTGCCGCCGACGGGGCCTATGTCGCCGCCATTCATCTCGACAAGCTGAGGCTGTTGCGGCTGGCCGACATGACGATCAGCAATCGTGTCCCCAGAAAGTGCGGTTCGGTGGCCGCGTTCAGCCCCGACGGCAGCCGCCTGCTGTGTGCGAACGGCGAGATCACCTTCTGGGACCTGGTAACCGGTCACCGCACCAAGGGGCCGTACTGGCAGATCTCCGGACGCTCTGGCCTAAATGGGGGCGGCCTCAGGTCGGCGGGCAAGGTGACGGCGGCCTACACCGGCGACACCATCACCGTGTGGATGGGCAGCCGGCGCCTGCTGGAGTACTCGATCGAGGGAAAGCCGCAGGCGGTGTGGCTGGAGCCGGATGGCCAGACCCTGCGCTACCAGAGAGACGACACCATTGTCACGCTCGACTTGCGCCCCCGCCTGCTCACGACACAGCCCGCCCGGCCGGCCGGGCGGGTGAGCACCGAGGGGGACTGGGCGCCGGGCGGCCGCGTCCGGCTGAGCGCGACGGAGAACGTCCTGCGGGGGCTGGATGCCGCGTCGGGCCGGGCGCTGTGGGGCTACTCGGTGCCAGCGGGGTGGGGTGTCAACTGGCGGACGTTCACCCCCGACGGCACCGTGCTTGTGGTGGCCCTGCAGGTTCACGATCCGGCCCACCTGCGCGACCGGCTGGTGTGGCTGGACACGGCCACCGGCAAAGTTCTCGGCGACCGGGCGCTGGAGTGGGATCTGGGCCGTTTCGCGGTGGCCGCCGACGGCACCACCCTGGTGTCACCGACCGGCGCCATCCTCGACCTGCGGACCGGCCGGCGGATCGGCGCGGGGTTCACCGCCGTCGGCCAGGCGGTGGTGGTGGCTGCCAGCCCGGTGGGCTCCCTCATCGCGGTCAGCGGCAGCCAGGGCAGGGTCACGCTGTGGGACGTCCGCCGCCGGACCGCCCTGACCCCCTCGCTCCAGCACACCGCCGGCGCCGGCAGCCGCCACCTCGCCTTCAGCGCCGACGGCTCCCTGCTGGCCTCCTACGGCGAGGGCACCGACGAAGACGTGGTGGAGGTATGGGACATCGCCACGATGACACGGCTGGCCACGGTGCCGGTTCGTGAAGATTTCGTGGTGGAGCATCTGGCGTTCACCACGGACGGCACCGTGCGGATGGGGACCCGGCGAACGGTGATCGAGCTGCCGACGGACGGCGAGCGCCTGGCGCGGGCGCTGTGTCGACGGGCTGGCCGCGACCTCACCCTCCACGAGTGGGAGCGCCACCTGCCCGGAACGCCTCACCGGCAGATCTGCTGACCTCGCCCACCTCACGCGGCCGAGATGGTTCCCGACTGGATGCTGTCGTTCCGGGATCTTGGGACTATCCGGCCGGAATTGACCTGCAAGGCACCCGCCGCAGGTCAGGCGGGCTCGTCGAGAGGGAGTGAACCCGAGGGTGAGGACGGGGGCCGGTGAACGCACGGCTGGCTTCGGCTCGAACATGGCGGGATAAGTCCGGCGCGATAACGACCAGCAGCACGTTTCTCCAGGTCGTGGTGCTCGATATCTCTTTATGTCAACCTGGGTTGCCGTTAACCAACGTGTCAAAGGCCACCAAACCTCGAAGATCCCTATGCGGGTGTTGTGCTTCAGCCGGCGTGGTGCCGGTAACTGCCGGGTGGTGACCCGTACTGGCGTTTGAAGGCGTGGGTGAAGGTGTACTGCGAGCTGTAGCCGACCTGCTGGGCGATCGTGTTGACGGGGGCGTCGGAGGCGCGCAGGAGCCGGGCGGCGGTGGTCATCCGCCACCATGTCAGGTAGGTGAGCGGTGGCTGGCCGACCAGATGTGCGAACCGCCGGGCGAAGGCGGCGCGGGACAGGCGCGCCTGCGCGCCCAACTCCTCGACGGTCCATTGCCGGCCGGGGTCTCCGTGGATGGCGCGGAGGGCGGCGGCGACGGCGGGGTCGTGCAGGGCCGCGGCCCAGCCGGTGGCGGAATGGCCGGAGACGCGCTGTTCCTCGAACCACGCGCGCAGGATGTAGAGCAGGAGAAGATCCAGCAGGGTGAGCAGGATGGTGTCCGAGCCCGGGCGGGGGTCGCTGTCCAGCTCCACGCCGAGGAGTTCGATCGCGGCGCGGAGTTCGCTGTGGCGCCCCACCCGCGTCGGTAGGTGGATGACCTCGGGTAGGTCGTTCAGGAGTGGATGTGGCCCGGATCCGTCCAGGAGGTAGGCGCCGCAGAGCATGACCACCGTCGGCGGCCGGTCGGCTGAGGGTTCGTCCTCACGGCCATCATGGACTCCGGTGAGCGTTGTGGGCGGCTCGCCTACAGGGGTGGACGGGTCGTCGGCCAGACCGTGTGCGGATCCGCGCGGCAGGAACGCCACGTCGCCCGGCGCGAGCGCGATCGGCTCACCCTGCGCTGGAAGAAGCCAGCACGTTCCCTGGAGAACGATGTGGAACCCGGCAGACAGCACCGCCGGAGACCGCAGGGCGAAGGGAGCGAACCTGGTCACCCGGCCCGAGTGGGGTCGACCGGTACGCGCCGCACTCACCACATCAGACAGAACATCCACGCAGCCAGTGTAACCAACGACGGCATCGGCGAAGACGCTGACGCAAACTCCAGAGCGGATCACGCATTCAATCGTCTTGTGTCGGCGCCTTACTGTGCTGGTGGGCTGAGCAACGCAGCTCTCATCGTGAGGAGAAGACATGAAGATCGCCGTCTATGGCGCGAGTGGATACCAGGGAAAGCTCGTGCTCACCGAACTGGCACGACGTGACATTGAGATGGTCCTCGCAGGACGCGATCTCGCTCGGCTGGAGGGGGCCGCCTCGGCGGTCGGCCTCCCCGGCACGGAACGACGCCTGGCCGGCACCGGCGACCACGAGGCGCTTGTGCACGCGTTCCGCGGCTGCGACGGGGTGATCAACTGCGCTGGACCGTTCACCACGTCGGGTGAGGCCGTGGTCCGCGCCGCGATCGCCGCCGGCTGCCACTACGTCGACACCTCAGGCGAGCAGCTCTACATCAAGAAGATCTTCGACACCTTCGCGACCGAGGCGGAGAACGCCGGGGTCACCGTGGTACCCGCCGCCAACGACGGCTGCGTCCCGGTAGACCTCATGGCGCAGATCCTGGCCGACCGCCTTGAATCCGTCGAAGAGATCATCTCCACCCACAGGGTCGTCGGGGGTGGCGCCATGTCGCGCGGCTCGCTGCGCTCGCTGGTCGAGACGATCGACGCCATCAAGGCGGGAGGCATCACGTACTACGACGGCGACTGGCGGGCGGGCGTGCCCGCCCGCCACACCTCGATCAGGCTGCCCGGAGAGTCGGAGGCGACCCCGGTGATGGCCTTCCCCGTGTCGGAGGTGGTGACCATTCCCCGTCACGTCCCCCTCCGGCATGTCGAGGGCCTGACCGAGGCGGCGTTGGGCGACCAGCTGAACGCCCCGCTCACACCGGAGATCATCGAAAGCCTGCCCGAAGGACCCGATGAGGACAGCCGACGCACCCAGCACTTCACCTACGTGCTCGACGCCACCAGTACCGACGGGCGCCGCACCCGCGGCATCGTCCAGGGCCCGGACACCTACGGCACGACCGCGGTGATCGCCGTCGAAAGCGCCCGCCGTCTCATCGCCGACCCTGCCAAGCCGGGAGTACTCGCACCCGCCCAGGCCTTCGAGCCGACCGCCTTCCTCGATTTTCTGGTCCCGTACGGGATCCAGTGGACCGTCGAGGAGGCGCCGGCAACCTGACAATGAGCCTTCTCCGGTAACGACCAGCCACGATGTGTGATCGTCTGGACGGCTCGCTGGATTGAGCGAAGGTCCCAGAACCCCGCGAAGCCCCTGCTAGAAGTGGTCTTGCCTAGAGATCAACTTATGGTCCAGATCGTTCTCGCCGAGCCGCGATGGCAGAAGAAGCTGATCGACGCCAACCGGCGAGGCTTGTCCGCCCTGTTCTGGTCCCATCTGAACCTGTACGGCAGGTTCGAGCTCGATATGAGCAAACAGCTCGACCTCGGGCCGGGGCCGAGCGCCGCGGGTCAACAGTCAGATGGTGTGCTCCGAGCGACGAATGATCTTGAGGTTCAGCCAAGGCGAGCCCCAAGAGCCGCAACGCGATCGTGAGGTAGGGCGTGGGACGGCGTCCACTGCCGCGGCCCACCCGCTGTCTCGCAGCCGCATGAAGGCACGGTCAGGCGGCGAACCTTGAGGTGACCGCCGCGCTCGACAGGTTCGGCGTGGCCTGCTTCGCGCTCTACTTGATGCACGACTGCAACGGGCCCCTCTTCAAGGGGTGCGGGTCCAAGAGGGCTCGGGCCTCGTCTACCGGGCCGGCTTGGCCTTGTCGGCCGGCCCTGCCTGCCCGTCGCAGAACACCTGCTTGAGGAGGTTGTCCCGGGCCTTCGCGAAGGCTGCCAGGTCGGGGGCGGTGTCTCCGTAGGTGATGGAGGCGGTCCAGGTCTTCTTGCCGTCGGGGGTGCTGTACATCGCCGCCACGTAGCCCCCCGCGGTGCTGCCGTTGTGATGCAGGACGGTGCCGCAGCCCGGGCCCAGGTCCAGGTCCTGCACGTATGTCCCGAGGCCGTAGCCGCCGAAGGGGCCGGCGCTCTTCGGGTGCGGCTTGCGCATCTCGGCCAGCAGCTTGGCCGGCACGAGCTTGCCGCTGTTCAGCGCGGAGTAGAAGGTGTGGAGGTCCTTGGTGGTGGAGATCATGTCGCCGGCGCCAGCCGCCATGGAGGGGTTCTGGCGGGTGACGTCGATCACCTTCCACTTTTCGCCGGCGTCCTGGTAACGGAAGTAGCCGTGGGCGTGCCGCCCGGCGCTGCCGACCCACTCGCCCTGCTCATCGTTGACGCGCGTCTGCACGCCGAGGAAACCGGCGTCGACGATCGCCTGGATGGCCCCCTGCAGTTCCGGGCGGTCCTGTCCGGCAGCGGCCTTCGGTGCGGCCGTGCTGTCCGCGGTGGCCGAAGCGGGTGTGGCCGCCACGGCCAGCAGCGTGGCCGCCAGTGCCGTGACTGCCACCGGCCAGAGCGCCTTCGGTGTCCGGGCCCTGGTGTTCTTGGCGGTGGGGAGGGATCCATTCACGGCCGATCGATCCTCGTTCGCGATAGTACGTGTTTTATGCAGATCGAAAGCTAGGTTGCATTCGGAATGCTGTCAATCGCGAAAAGGTGTTTCTTCCAGGTAAATGGCCACAAACTGCAGACACTCCAGACCGCGCGCGCCACGATGGCGGCGGCCGAGACCTACGGGCTCGACAGCCCCGTCGGGCGACGCCTGGCCAAGACAGCGGCGTACCTGGAACGCGTCAGCCTGGACATCATGGAATCGGCCGAGCGCTGGCGCACCCTCCTGAGGTGACGGGACTCAGCCGAACCACTTGGGGAGCCAGGCTGACCGGTTCCTGCCGATCGTCACCGACCCACCCCACCGGGCCAGCTATGACCCCGACACCAACCTGCACACTAAGGATGTGACAACCTCGCCCTGAAGTCGCTGCCGCTTGCCAAGAGCTTGCTGTCGGGGCTGGAAGGCCAGGGCGATCACGTTAGTCCTCGGGGTTTCGGCCAGGTGTCGCTGCTGTCGGGTTGTTGTTGCGTTGGTTGTCGGCGTTCCAGCTGGCCAGGAGGCGGATCGCGTCGGCTTCGTGGGTGCCGGGCGGGGGCCCGCACTGGCAAAGATCCGCGTCTCCCCTAACCCTGTTCCGCGTCGCTTGGACCGAAATGGCCTCCATCATGCTTCAGCCAGGCCTTGGCTGCTGGCGTGGGCGACATGAGCCCCGGGTTCGCCTCTGTTTCATGCGTCCCGGGGCACCGCTATGGTTCCCTCCGTGCTGTCGGCACACCATCACCACCGCTACGGTTTGCTGGCGGCCGAATATGTGGCGCCTGCGGGCGACGAGGATGCCTCCATCCGGCATGGTGACCTGGTCACACATGCCTGGCGGCACAGCCCTGGCCGCGTACGGACGAGTCTGGAGGACTTCCTGTCCGTGTCCGGGCTGTCTATCCGTGAGCAGCAACTGCTGCGGGAGCGCTACCGCTGGGACGGCGACCACGATTGACGTGGTTGACGGCGCCTGGCGGCTGGGACGGAACGGGGAGGGGATCGCCCGTGGTGCCTCGGGGATGAGGGCCCGGATGGATCCCACTCGACTCACCAGGTGAGGCGGGCGGTTGCCCGTCACAGCTCTCGTGCAGCGCTGCCCCGGGGGCGAGGAACCGGCGGACAGCCGTTGGCGCTGAGAAGAATCTTGGTCGCGCGAGTGAGGTTGCTCTTGGTCGTGAAGGTTCTTCAGCGGGTTGCCCGGTCGCGGCGTCGGCGACCTTGTCGTCGAGCAACGCGTACAGCTGGGTGGTCTCGGTGGAAGCGGGGCTTGAGCAGCAACCGAACGGCCAGTCACGTCAAGGAGCCGGGCGGGCTCGTCTTTCGTCACTGGCCGTTCGAATGCGGGTGGGGCGCTGGGACGGGTGTCGGCGGGGTTATTGAGTCGTCGGCGATGAGCGGTTCCATCTCATCCTCGTAAACGGCGCGTTGGCCTCGGGTGAGTCGCGCCGCGCCAGCAGGACCGTCCGGCGGCGAAGTGTCCGGATCGGGCGATAGCGTTCTGGCATGATCGAATCGCCCCCCTTCGAACTGCTCGACGGCTTGCTCGGCCGCCGTACCGACGATCCGGGCCTGATCGAGCTGCATCGGACCTACTCCCTGATGCCCCTTCCTGCGTTCACCGACCGGGAGGACATCTCCCCGACCGGCTCGGACACGCACGGGTTCGAGCTCACCTACCAGGCGACCGCGCGAGTGCCCGGCTGCTATCCCTCGATCCGGGTGCGGGGATGCGGTTCGCTGCTCGGCTACCTCACCAAGGTGTGGATCAGGGAGGAGTACCACTTGCCGATGGGGGACGGCCTCAGCACGGCGCTGCCCGAGCCCGAGGCACGCACGCGGGCACTGCAGAGCAGCGTCCAGGAGTACGGGAACATCGTCCACATCCTGCGCCGCGACGAGCGCAGCACCCTCGAGGCGCGCTACCACGACGACGGCCGCTTCATCTGGTTTCTCCTGACGCTCAACGAGCGGGACGAGGACGATCCTGAACTGCTGAAGTCGGCGGATGCGGTCCTGGCGGCCGCGCCGGCGCGGGAGTACCCGTCCTGGCCGGAACCCAGTGCCGACGAACCCTTCCCCGCGGCCCTGCGGGCACTGCACGACCACCAGGGCGCGCACGGGTTTGGCGAGATCGACTTCGAGATGAGCGACCACTTCACGCTCGGCGGGCCGCACGCGTGGACCGGCAACCCCGCGGCCGAACGGGAGTTCCGGGTGTTCGGCCACAACGGCAGCGGCGGTCTGGCGGCTTTCTGGCTGGTCCACCAGGGACGTTCGATCGAGGAGCAGCCCGTCGTCTTCCTCGAGAGCGAGGGCGCCATGGGGCCGGTCGCGCCGGACCTGTGTGACCTGCTCTACCTACTCGCGGGCGGCATCGGCCCTTACGAGGCCATCACCTTCGGTTCCTCCTACTGGGACGCCGACCCGCAGCCCGCGATCGCCCGCATCGCCGAGGACCACTTCGGATGGCGCGAAGCGCGCACACCTCAGGAGATCATCGACGACGCGGACAGCGAGTACTCCGACCTCATGGACCGCGTCGACGCGCTCAGCATGTATTGAGGCCCGAGATATTTCAGCTGTGAGCGCTTCTTGATCGTTCTTAGCACCCACGGCTGTCCGCCGGTTCCTCACCCCCGTGCCCGATCCGTTCGTGTGCAGGGTGTTCGTAGGCTCGGCCGCCTAACGGTTCACGGGTGTTCGCGGTCCGGCTTGGGCCTCTGCCGTTCGGCGGCTCGCCTGGCGAGCACCTTCTCCAGTGGGACGCCGGTTCCTCGACTTCGCGCCAGTCGCCTGCGGCCCTCGCCTTCTCCATGGCCACCGGCAGTCCTGCGTCGAACCCTTCCCGGTCGCGCGGATGGGACAGCGCCTGGCGGATCGCCGGCAGCGTCTTGTCCGGCAGCGGTTCCGGTGCGGTGTTCACTATGGTGGCCTCCTCGCGTGTCGGTGCACTCGAGGCAGCCAAACGCCTGGTCAGGGAGCCGTCCGAGGTTGTTGTCCCTGCCGGGTCGGCGCGCGGCACGGGTCGCGTCCATGGGAGTGTCGGGCGGGTGTGCCGGATCCCGCGCGTGCTGGTCTTCGCGTTTTGGCTGTTCAGAGCCCTACATTGCGCATGGCGTTGTCGCGCCAGCGGTCCACGGCCCTGATGTAGCGCAAAACCACGGGTGAGGCGGGCGCCCAGCGGCCGTGCTTGGCGACGACGGCGACCGGGACGCCGGCGGCGTAGGCGACGGTGGCGCCGCCGGCGCGCAGGCTGTGCGCGGTGACGGTGTGGGCGTAGGGCACGTTCGCGCGTATGGCCAGGTCGCGGACGATGACGTTGACGGCGTCGGCGCCGAGGGAGGGGCCAACGGTGCCGTGTCGGTCTTGGAGGTGCGGATGGTGACCTTCAGGCCGTCGGCGACCTCGCGCACGTCGTCGCGGGTGAGGGCGACGAGTTCGCTGCGGCGGCCCATCAGCGCCAGGCCGAGCACGAGCAGCAGCCGGTCGCGCCGCCCGATCGGCGTGCTCAGGTCGCAGGCGGCGACCATGGCGCGCAGCGCGTCGATGGTGATGGGCGGGGGCTTCGCGCTGGCCGCGGCCGCCGTCCTCGGCGCGGCGGCGTTTGTAGGCGCGCAGCGCGAGGCGGGCGGCCTCGGTGGCGGGCTGGCCAGCATGCCCGGACAGACGGTGCATGGTACGCACCGCGGCGATGGCTTGTTCGATGCTGGCTGGGGCCTGGCCGGTCTCGCACAGCTGGGAGGTGTATTCGGCCAGCGACGGATCGTGACAGGCGATACAGGAATTGTGACAGCGGGCGTCACCTCCATCTGGACAAGGCCAGTGGCGCCAAGGCCGCCCGGCCCAGTCTCGATCTGGTCCTCAAGCTGCTGCGCCAGGGCGACACGCTGAAGGTCACCCGGCTGGACCGGTTGTCGCGCTCGGTCCTGCACTTGGTCACCCTCGGGGCGGACCTGCGGATGCGCGGGGTGGGGCTGCATGTGATCGAGCAGGGCATCGACACCGACACGATGGAGGGCCGCGCGATGTTCGGAATGCTGTCGGTCCTGGCCGAGCTGCAGCGCGAGCTGATCGTGGCCAACACGATGGACGGCCTGGCCTCTGCCCGCGCCCGCGGCCGGGTCGGGGGACGCCGGCCCAAGCTCGCCGCCGACCAGGCCGCCCTCGCCCAGGAGCTGTACGACGCCAGGGTCAAGACCGTCCAGCAGATCGCGGACTTGTTCGGGGTGCCGCGCTCGACGGTGTACGGGCACCTGAAGGGCGACGCCGTACGCCGCCAGCCGAAGAAGCCCCCGGAGAGGGCGTAGGCGGGACGCCGGGTCGGCCAGTCGGCCCGCTCGGGGTCGGGTCATGGCAGGAGCCCGAGGCCGAACTGATAGGAAGATGCGGAATCGGGATGTAAGAAAGCCCTCCTTCGGACCACTTGCTCTATGAACATTTGTCCCCGACCGAAGGAACCGGCTTGCCAAACCCCCATGAGCGCTTCACCGCGCTCTACAACACCTACCAAGCGCGGGTGTACGGCTATGCGGCAAGTCGCGCCGGACATCAACTCGCGGAGGAAGTGGTCAGCGAGACCTTCCTGGTGGCCTGGCGGCGTCTGGACAGCATCCCCGACCACGCGCGGTTGCCATGGCTCCTCCGCGTCGCGCGCAACATTCTGCGCGACAACTTCCGGCAGGCCGCCCGGCGCGAATCTCTGGAAGCCGAATTGCGAACGTGGATGGAAGAGGCCGTCACCGACGTGGGCGAACACGCCACGGAGCGCGTCGCCGACTGCAGTCGGCGATCGAAGCCACCGGTACCACCCCGTCCCGAAAGCCTGTGACCGTTCCAGGAAGGACACTGCGATGAGCCGCAAGCCCGATGCGATGGACCTGCTCGCCATGGCCCGCCCGGCTTCGCTGGACCGCGGATCACGCATCTCCGCTGACGACATGCTGTTCATGGCCGCCGCCGAGGCACCACAAGAACCCTCGCGCAGGCCATCGCGCCCAAGACGGACCCTGCCGGCCGCCCCTGCCTCGCGGACCCGGTCCCGCCTGTGGGTCCTGTGGGCGCCGCTGTCCACGGCCGCGATCGTGGCCCTGGTCTTCGCGCTGGTGACGAACCTGGCATCGGCCCCTGCCGTGCTCAGTCCGCCGAGGACCAACCAGGAACTGTTTGACCTGGCCGACAGGATCGACAAGCTCCCCGCAGAGAGCGGCGCCTACTGGCACGAGGTGAGGATCGACGGTAACAGCCTGTCCACCGGCGGCTACAGGCTCGTGCTGGTCGGCCGCCGCGAGACCTGGCAGCCTCGCGACCTCGCTGATCTGGTGCTCACGCAGGTGTGGCGGCAGGTCAGCGCCCGTCCGGCCACGGCCGAGGACGAGCGCGCCTGGCGGGCGGCGGGAGCTCCCGCCCGGGTCAAGGGGCACTGCGAGAACAGCGGGCCGTGCGGTTCGATTCCGGTCGCCGACGAGCCGGAGGACTGCAGGTACACCTTGAGAATAGATCCCACGGGAAACTATCCCGACACTACGGTCAGCGAGTTCACCATGGCGGATCTGGCGGCGATCCCCACCGAGCCGGCCGCGCTCATGAAGCAGCTTCGCGTCTACCACGAGATCTGGTACGGCCGCGGCTTCACGCAGCCTTTCGAGGAGTTCCTGCCTACCGCCGCGAACCTCCTGGGCATGCCGCTCAGCCCCGCCCAGCGCGCCGCGATCATCCGCGTCCTGGCCGGTCTGCCGACCACCAAGGTCGTGGGCACAGTGACGGATCCGCTGGGCAGAAGGGGTATATCCGTGGACTTCGGCGGGGCGGGAGGCTCCCTGGTGTACTCCAACAAGCCGCGCAAGGAATTGCCGGTCTACTCCAGGCAGATCCTGGATCCGGGGACGGGGGAGACGCTCTCGCACGTTTCCTATGCGGCCCGCACCGCTTTGGGGACGGCCAAGGGTGAGGTCATGGGCTACCAGGCCCGCGGCCTCGAGTCGGGCTGGACCGGGCCGCCGGCTTCTCCACCGAAGGGGTGCAAGAAGGGGAAGTGAAAGGGTGCCGACCCCGGCGGCGATGAGCGCGCGGCCGGGGTCTGCGCGGTAGACGACTCAGCTGACAGGCGCGTTCAAGTAGTTCTGGATCTCCGCAGGGGCGACAACGGCGCTCACGCGGCCTTGGCTCCCTGCATGGATCAGCTGGCCTGCTGGACTTCCAGGCCCGAGACTGGCCCGAGGTCGAGCTGTTTGCTCATGTTGAGCTCGAACTTGCCATACATGTTCTTATCTGGACAATCGCTTGGGATGACCACGGAGTTTCTCCTCATTGACGCGTCTTCGTCGCATACGTTGACCCACATCCCTGCTGCCGCAAGGCGAAGAGGCCGAGATGAGGGTCGTCAAGGAGCGGGAGGGCGGCATCGTCCGCCGGGTACTGCTGGTCGATGAGGCGGGTGAGCCGGTAAGCCCTGTCTGCCGGTTTCTGGCGTATCTGGCCGATCGGGAGTTCTCGCCGAACACGTTGAGCGCGTACGGCTATGACCTGCGCTACCTGTTCCTCTTCCTGACGCGGGAGAGCCTCGGCCGGCGGGAGTTGCGCCCGTCGGACATGCTGCGGCTGCTGGCGTTTCTGCGGCGGGTGCCCAGCCGTCGTCCTGCTGGCCGGGGCGGCCGCGGCCGCCTGGCTGGGCACCATCTGGCTCTGAACCCGCCTTCAGCGGGTGGTGAACGCTCCGCCGTTGACGTGGATGGTCTGGCCGGTGATGTGCCGGGCGCCGGGAGAGGCGAGGAAGAAGATGGTCTGGGCGATGTCGTCGGGCGTGCCTGGCCGCTTGACGAGGGTTTCCTCCACAAGCTTCCGGTGGCGTTCCTCGGTCATCCCGGCGCCGAAGAAGTTGGTGCCGGTGACGTACCCGGAGGAGATGACGTTGCAGGTGACGTCGTGCGGGCCGAGCGTGGCGGCGAGGGAGGCGTTCCAGGCGGCGAGGGCGGCCTTGGCGGCGCCGTAGGAGCCGCCAAGGCGTTCGGCGCCGATCGACCCGATGCTGATGATCGCGCTCCCCGGCGCGAGCCTGTCGCGGACCGCGGCCGTGGTGAGGACCGCGGTGAGCACGTTGGCGAAGACGTTGGACAGCCACTCCTGGGCGACCGCCTCCAGCGGTGGCGTCCCGTCGGCCGGGGCGGCGGGCAGGCCGCCGGCGGCGTTGACGAGCACGTCGAGCGAGCCGCCCAGCTCTGCGGCCATCGCGGCCACCTGCTCAGGCGAGGCGGAGTCGCAGGCCAGCCCGCGCACGCCGAGCTCCTCGGTGGCGGGCTCGACGGTCTCCAGGTGGCGGCCGGTGATGACGACGTCGGCGCCGTCGGCGGCGAAGCGGGCGGCGACGGCCCGGCCGATGCCGCTGGTTCCTCCGGTGACGAGTACGGTCCTGCCCATGTTTCCCCCTGACTGCTATGTTTAGACCTTAACATAGCGGAGGATGCCCAGATGGCCGACAGTCCGACCACCCCTGCGGAGATCGCCGCCGCCTGGCAGCGCGAGCGTCCCGGCACGCCGACCGACTCCATCGAGATCGTGACGCCGATCTGGCGGCTGGCCAAGATTCTTGCCGACGACCGCGTCCGCGTGCTGCGCGCCGCGGGGATCGACGCGGCCACGCTCGACCTGCTGTCGGTGCTGCGCCGTTCCGGGCCGCCCTACAGGCTGAGCACCCGCGAGCTGGCTCGCCGCACGCTGGTGACGGCCGGGGCGATCTCCCAGCGCGTGGCCAAGGCCGAACGGGAGGGCCTGATCGGGCGCAGCCCCGGCGACACCGGGCGCAAGAGCGTCGCCGTGACGCTGACGGACGCGGGTCACGCGCTCATCGAGCGGTCGGTCGACTCGGTTCTCGGGCGGGAGACGTCCCTGGTCGCGGGGCTGACGGCGGTGGAGCGGGACACGCTGGCGGGGCTGCTGAAGAAGCTGACCATCGATGTCCAGCACAGGATCGCGACCACGGAGCCGCCTCACGTCAGCAGCTCGTGACCGCGTTCAGGGGTCGAGCCGGCGTCCCGTACGCGCGCCGCGCAGGACGTCCCTGATCGCGGTGATGACCAGTTCGGGCTCGTCGTCGTGGATGTAGTGACCGGCCCGATCGGCGATGACGTGCCGGCTGTTGGCCGACAGCCGGGCCAGGTCCGCGTTGAGGCGGTGCCAGTGGCGTCAGCCTCGGGAACCGGGTCGGCCGGGGCACGGGTCCAGGACCACGAGTGACCTGTCGCCCAGCGCCCCTCGGCCAGGGATCGGTCGGCTGACGTCAGCCGTTTCAGCGCCCGATGCTCGCGCAACATGGGGTACCGGTGAGAATCGTGCTAGATGCCCCAAACGAGCGACATCGCCGCAGATCACGGTGCGCAACTAGGCGGGCCGCCGAGGGCGGGTTTCGGTTCGGGCGTTCGGGGATGAGTCCGGCGCCGCCATCGTGATAACGGCGGGAGGGACGTTTTCGCAGGTCGCGTTGCTCGCTAACAACTCTTATGTCAACCCGTCCAGAGGCTCCCGGTTACTCAGCGCTACCTGGCGGCTCGGGACATGTTCGGGAGCGGAGGGCCCTTTGGGGCCGTTGGGGGGCTGGGTTCTACCAGCACCCCAACAGCAGAACCGCGAAGGTCGCGTGTCCGACCTCAGGGGTCGGCGGCCCGCCCGGCTACTGCAGATCGTCAGTTGAGCTTGATGTTGAACTGGGCCTTGTACTCATCCGCTGGGGGTTCGCCGTGCAGGGCCCGGACGTACCGGCTGCCGCCGCCACTGATCCACTCTGGGACGACCCTTACGTGCCGGTTGGTGTCGACTTGCAGCCAGTGATAGTAGGCGCCTTTGTCGATGAACCGCCAGCGACCGGCGTTGGCTTTGGAGCTAACCGCTTGCAGGTATCCGTCCTTGGAGTCGAGCCAGTAGCCCTCGTAGTACCCGTCTGTCATCTTGAGCAGGCAGGAGAACCCGTCGCTCTCTTTCTTCAGGTCCGAGAACAAGTACCGCTGACTGGCGATCTTGCCGTCTCTCTGACTGGTATACGCCAGGTACGAGCTGTAATAGATCTCGTTATCGCTGCCGTCGTACTGGAAGGTCAGCTTGGTCTGACCGATCTCCGTTCCCACGTAGATGAAGCCGACGGAACCGTTGCTGGGGGCCATGGCGAAGCTTCTGGCTGCGGGGTGGGCGGATGCCGTGGCGGCGGCGGGCGCCGGGGCCACGGCCACGGCGAGCAGGGCCAGGGTTGTTAGTCCCGTCGCGATTCCCCGCCGCCGGCTCTGCCGGCGGCCTATGCCGCTTGTGGAGGAAGAGCAGTGGTTTCCCTGACGGGGAATATTGCTAATCGTAATCACTTAGTAACTATAAGTTATGAAGCCATGAATGATCCACCCCATGCTGGACGGCTTCGGCCCCACCCTCGGTGGACGGCGTCATTGCGCACCGTGGCCTGCGGGATGTCGCTCGTTTGGGCCGTACGGCGCGATTCTTATCATCGGGCCATCTACGTCCAGCCCAGCTCTGAAGCCGTCGCCGCCGCGCTCGCCGAACACGACCCAGGCCGCCGACGCCACTGACCGGCCACAACTCGCTGAAGAGAGCGCTCGATGCCCCGATCGACACCGCACAGGTTCCGCCTGCTCCTGCTGCGGGGTGCACCGGACCCGTCGATGCCAGCCGCGACCGGGTCGGGGGCGGGCACGAGGTGCTCAGCGACGGCACGGCGGCACCAGGCGGTCACTTCGGGGGCGTCACCCGCAGGCCGGGATCGAGCGGCCCGCCGGACGACAGCGACGCGCCATGACGAAGGGCCCGCTGCTCAGTCGTACTCATCGTGACGCCTCGAAAGCGTGCAACAGGAAGGCCAGCACATCAGCGAGCAAGGCATGTTCCTGCTCTCGGGTCGAGCCGGCGCCGTGACCGCCGTGCTCCTCAACACGCAGCAGCACCGGCCGGCCGGAGGCGCTGGCCGCCTGCAGGCGGGCGGCCAGCTTCGCCGGCTGCCACGGCGGCACCCGCGCGTCGCGCCGTCCGGTGGTCAGCAGCACCGCCGGGTACGGCACGCCGTCCTCGACCCGCAGGTAGGCATCGGCGATCAGCAGACCGCGCAGGCCGTCCTCAGTGGTGACGCTGCCGAACTCCGGCACGTTGATCGGCCCGTTCTCGCTGAACTCGGTCCGTGTGGCGTTGACCGTCGGCACCTGCATCGCCATGGCAGCCCACAGCTCCGGCCGGCGCACCAGCGCGCCGCCGGTAGGGATGCCGCCGGCGCTGACGCCCTCGCCCGCCAGCCGTCCCTGCCGGGTGTAGCCCAGGGCGATGAGGTGCTCGGCGCAGTCGATGAAGTCCGTGATGGTCGCCTCCTTGCGCAGGCCACGCCCGGCCTCGTGCCACTCCCGGCCATAGGCGCCGCCACCGCGCAGGTGCGTCACGGCGTAGACGCCGCCACGCTCGTACCAGGCGAGCATCTCGGGACGGAACTCAGGCAGCTCGGACATGCCATGGGAGCCATAGCCGGTGAGCAGGACCGGGTTGTCGCCGTCCAGCTCCAGGTCCTTGTGGTGGATGACGGTGAGCGGGATCTGTGTTCCGTCCCTCGCGGGCACATGCAGGGTGCGGGCGTGCACGTCGCCGAAGTCGACCGGTGAGCGGGGCGCCAGTCCGGTGTCCTCGAGGGTTTCGCCGTCGTAGCGGTAGAGCCGCGGCGCGTCTGTCCAACCGGCCGCCAGCAGCAGGGCCTCGGGCCGTTCCGGGTGGGTGGTCAACTCCCAGATGGCGCCCTCTACCGGCAGCGGGAGGTCGGCGGGCTCGCCGCCGGACAGGGGCACATGCCGTACCCGATGGACGCCACCGTCGAGATCGCGCACCAGCAGCCGGTCGCCGACGACCCGCACCGCCTCCACCACGCGCTCACCCGCGGGCACGACCACCCGGGCTCGAGACAGATCCGGTACGGCAAACGGAACGGCCAGCACGTGGGAGCGGGGCGCGTCCCGATGGGAGACCAGATAGAGGGTGTCGTGGCTGGCGGCGAAGGCGGTCACGCCGTCCGCCACGCCCGCTACCTTCCGCCACGGGCAGGTGGCCGGATCGGCGAGCGCGGCTCGTGGCGCCACGTACAGCGAGCAATCGCTCAACTGCTCGCTGGTCCAGGGGCCGAGTGCGCCGCGGGAGACGATCGCCAGCATCCACTCACCGCGCGGCGGCACCACAAGGAAGGGCCGATCCTGCGGGGTCAGCTCGATGTGGGGGTTGAGCCCGCGCGCCAGCACCACCTCATCCCGCGCCGGGTCGGCGCCCAGCCGGTGCAGGAAGGAACGGCTGTCCAGGCGGCGCTCCTCCGGCGGAGCGCCCGCCGGAGGAGCCACGAAGCGGTGGAAGACGAACGACCGGCCGTCCTCCAGCCAGCTCAGGAAGGCAAAGCGCGTCGTGGGCGGGATCGTCTCCAGGATGGCACCGGAGCCGACGTCAATGACCTGGATCGTGCTCTCCTCCGACCCGGACGGGAAGACGGCGCAGGCGATGTGGCGGCCGTCGGGGGAGGGCACGTACCAGGCGATGGCGTGGTGCGCCTCGCCGGGCACGGTGTCCGGGTCGAACAGGACCCTGCTCGCTCCCTCGGGCTCACGCACCATCAGCACGAGTACGCTGGCGCCCGGTTCGCGCGCCAGGTAGAAGATCCTGTCGCCCGCCGGCGTGAAGTCCGAGTACTGCGGGAGCGCGCCGCCCAGCTCGCGGATCCGGGTCAGCAGCTCCTCCCGGCGGGGCAGGGTGTCCAGCTGCTCGCGGGCATGGCTGGCCTGGCCGTCGAGCCAGCGGTGGAACTCCTCGCCGTCCGCCTCCATCCACCGGTAGGCATCGTCGAGCGTGACGCCGTGGTGAACGTCGCGCACCACGTCCACTCGGGCGATCGGGGGGCCGCTGATGTCGCTCATCCGCATGATCATAGGCGGCGCTCGCGAAGCCGGGTGAGCTGGTGACGGTGACCGAGATCGCCGCCGTGCCGTCGCGCTCGGCTATGCGAGTCGATGACGCGACAGCGGGTCATGCAGCTGGCCACATCCGACCCGGCCTGGCCTGTGCCGCAGGTCGAGTGGCAGCAGGTGGGCCGTTACTGGCTGATCCTCTTGCGACGACTGCCTGAAGAGCTGTTTCACGGCGCGCGATTGCCCTGCTACCTGGGTCAACTCCGCTCGGGTGTACTTGGTGACAGCTTCCTTAACGACAGGTCCGCCGTGAGTTCAGCCGAATTGAAGGACTTTCATCGCGAACATGCGCGAGTTCGGTTGGTGAGGGGAAAATGCGGAGAGTTAATCAGAGTTCCCGTTGTCTTTGATGACTCTTAGTAGTCGGCCAAGTGAGGCAAGTAGGGTGTCCGCGTACTTGCCTCACCGATATCCAGGGGGCGCAGGCCGTCGAGGATGACGGCGAGGTTGCGCCGCCACTGGTCCGGTCTGGCGGTCAGGCCGATGGTGCGGTCAGCGGGTATGGCGGTGGCCAGTAGGAACGGGATGTCGCGCCAGTCGAGGTCGACGCGGATCGCGCCGGCTGCCTGCACGTCTTCGATCAGGTGGCGGACCTCCTCGCGAAGTCGGTCGATGTGGAGCGCGAGGTCGAGGGGATCGGCGTCCGCCCCGGACAGCGCGGCGTGCAGGCCGCAGCTCGACGCGCGTAGCTGCACGTAGGCCTCGGCGAAGCCGGCGAAGGCCGTCCACGGGTCCGGCTCCTGGCGGGCGCGGGTGGCCAACTCGGTCATCTCCGTCAGGGTGTCGATGAGGATAGCGGCCAGCAAGGCGTTGAGCGACGGGACGCGGCGGTACAGGGTGCCGAGCCCGACTCCGGCGCGGTTGGCGACGTCGCGGGCGGTAATGTCGAGCCCCTTCTCATTGAGCGCCGCCCGCGCGGCGGCCACAAGACGCTCGGCGTTGCGGCGCGCGTCGGCGCGCAGCCGGGTGCCGTCGTCAGCGAACAGGGCCTCAACCGCGGTCATACCCCCAGACTAACGTAACCGGATCAAGATGTTCCAGTTATAGTGAGCAACCGGAACAAGTTGATCCGGTTGTGAGGTGGCAGATGCATCAGCAAATTGGGGTCGGGATCCTGGGGGCCAACCCGGACCGAGGATGGGCGGCGCGAGCGCACGTCCCCGCCATCAATGCCTCGCCGCACTTCGCCCTTGCGGCGGTGGCGACGACCCGGGCCGAGAGCGCGCACGCCGCACGTGAACGCTTCGGCGCCGCGCACGCCTTCACCGATCCCGTGGCCCTGTCCCGGCATCCCGACGTGGACCTCGTCGTGGTGACCGTCAAGGTGCCGGCGCACGTCGAGCTGGTCACGGCCGCCCTGCAGGCGGGCAAGCACGTGTACTGCGAATGGCCGCTCACCCGCACCAGCACCGAAGCCGCGGCGCTGGCCGAGGCGGCGGAGCAGGCCGGTGTCCTCGCCGTCGTCGGTCTGCAGGCGCGTTTCGCGCCGGCCGTGGCGCGGGCGCGCGAGATGATCGCCGACGGCGCGATCGGCACCGTCCTGTCGGCGAACCTCTTCAGCTCCCGCGCCAAAGGCGGAACGCTCGACGTCCCGGCGTGGACGGCCTACACCTACGACGCGACCACCGGCGCCGGGCTCGTCGAGGTCCTCGGCGGGCACATGCTCGACCTGGTGCAGCACGTGCTCGGTCCCATCGGTGACCTCAGCGCGCGCACCGCCGTACGGGTCCAGGAACACCGCATCGCCGAAACCGGCGAGGCGATCGCGGTCACCGCACCTGACCAGTTCCTGGCCATCGCCGAACTCGACGGCGGCGCCGTGGTGGCCGTGCACGTGCACGACGGCGAGACCGCCCGCCCCCATACCCGGCTGGAGATCTCCGGCACGGCCGGCAAGCTCATGTTGCTGTCCGCACCCGAGACCGAGCCGCAGGCGGCGCAGCCGCAGATCAGCCCGCTCGACCTGTGGCACTGGCGGCCGGGCGCGACGGCGCCCGACCCCATCCTGCCGGACGCCGACGAAGCCTCCGCGCTGCCGATCGAGGCGGCCAATGTCGCACGCCTGTACCGACGACTGGCCGCCGACCTGCACGATCACACCCGGCACGGGCCAAGCTTCCGCGACGCCCAACGGCTGCACGCTTTGATCGAGCGCATTTCGAGTGAACCCGAACGCGCCAAGTCCTCGTGATGAACGTATGGCAGCAACGGCCTGAACGAGCTGCTGCTGCATTCCGGCCTACTTGCTTGACAGACCTTCAAGCGACTGACCAGCCAGTTCGCTTGACTACCCCGGATAACCAGTTGAGGCACCGCTCCAATGGGATCACTGCTGGGACGCCTGGTCGAGTTCGTCGGAGAGCAGGTGCCCGGCGACGGCGGAGTATCTGGCGGCAGTGCTGTGGGAGATCCCGAAGACCAACGACAGGTGGAGCGGGTCCGCCCTCGCGGCGAGGGCTTCGTGGAGGATGCGGTCCTTGCGTATCCGGTCGACGCTGCATCCGGTGCGGTTCATCCGCAGCGTCACGAATTGCTGGCTGATCGGGCCGGTGCCGTGGGCGGTCTTGTCGCTGATGAGGACGTGTGGGTTGGAGGTGTGCGGCCAGGTGGTGCGGCGGTGGCGGAGCCAGCGGCGGAGCGCTCTGTGGCTGAGGTCGCCCAGTCGCTGACGACGGCCACCCAGGGTGATCCGCCGGTTGGCCAGGTCGAGGTCATCGAGCGTCAGGCCTCGGATGGCTCCGGTGCGAGCGGCGTTCTCGGCCGCCAGGGCGATGACGACTCGTCCGGCGAGGTCGTCGGCCAACTGCTCGATGGCCCGAATCTCCTCATCAGCCATTGGGAGTAGGGCGAAGTCCGCCGGGCGACCCTTCAGCCCGGTCGTCGGGTTGGAGAAGATCAGGCCGCGCTTCTTGGCGAATCCGACCAGCGACCTCAGGGCGCTGGTCGCGGAGGCACGTCGTGAGCCGCTGAGCGGTCCAAGCGCCGCGCGGATGTCGGAGCGGGTGACCTCCCGCAGGTGGTCGTAGCCCGCCGCCCAGTCGTCAAGGAACGGCCTAATGCAGCCGAAGTAGACATAGATGCTGGACGCGGACCGAGGGCGTGACCTGGTGTCGCCGTTGCGGTGCGGCCGGGCTCGGACCTCGCTGAGCGAGACACGCTCACCTGCGGGAAGGTCAGTCAGCACCGTGACGAGGCCATCCAGCACGCATCTGGTGGTGGAGGGGTTCCAGCCGCCGATTCGGCCGAGTTCTTGGGCGTGATGTGCCGCTGCCCGCAGCACCGGATCATTTGCTGTCAATGCGGGGTGCTGCCAGCGCGGCGGGACCGGCTGGCCGTTCTTGCGCCGGTAGTAGGAGGCTAACGCTGAACAGGAGTTTCTGCAGTAGACCTGATTCCGGCGTCGCTTCCCCGGCAACGGGGTGCCGCAGTGTGCGCAGTTCATCGAGGCGGTAGCGACCGCCCGGCCCCGGTGCGCGGGGTGACTTACCGATCTTGGCCGACCGCCGTGCTCTTGTCATCGTTGTGGTGCCGCGGCTCGGCGACAGCCTCGGGTTCGGGGATCAGTAGTTCGTCGACGCCGCAGCCCAGAACGGTGCAGATGACGTCGAGTTCGTCGAGCTTGACCACGTTGGGGCTTCCCGACCACAGTCCCGACATCTTGCCGGCGCTGATGACCCAGGCCACGTTCGGCGAGCATCCGCTGGAACTCGCTGGCCTTCCAGATGCCAGCGGCCCCGTTGTCCTGAGCCGGATTGTCCAGATGGTTATCTCAGACTTAGCGGGTCGCGAAACCGCCGGCCGCCCTGATCTTTCTCTGGCGATGGGATCATCATTTCTGCGAATCGCGTACTTTGCGATCCAAGAGATGGGCCGGGCATGAAGGTTGCTGAGACAGGTGGTGACCTTGGAGGCTCTCCTCAACGACGCGTACGACCTTCCAGGAGTGCCCTGTGATCATCGAGGATCTGTCCGAGCCGGAACTCGCCCTCTGGGAGGCGTTTCCCTCAGCGCGTCCTGTGGATCTTCCCGGCACCCCCGTTCGGGCTGCGATCATCGCAAGGATGTTGCTCGGCGCCCGGGAACGCCTTGCAGGGCAGACGCCCGGCATGCACCTGTCCGGCGCCCGGATCGCGGGCCGATTGGACCTGTCGTACGCCGAGGTACAACACCCTCTGGTCTTGACCAAGTGCGAGTTCGAGGAAACGCCGGTCTTCACCGGAGCCCGCACCGGCCTGGTGGACCTCGCGGCCTCCCGAGCACCCGGACTGCAGGCCGTAGACGCTGTGATCGGCGGGGCACTGCGCCTGGAAGGCTGCGAGATGGCCGGCCCGATCCAGCTCGCCGGGGCCCACGTGTCCGGGACGCTGAATCTCAGCGGCGCAGCGATCCACGCACTTCAGGCCGTCCATGCCGACGGCCTGATTGTCGACCGTGATCTTCTGTGCGCGAACGCCGTCATCGGCGGTGAGTTACGCGTTGTTGGCGCCAGGATCGGCGGGACGATGACCCTCGATGGCGCACGGGTCGGGCGGTCAGGCGGCTTCAGCCTCACCGCCGAGGGGGTCGTCATCGACGGCGGGTTGTCGTGTGCCCGCGGTTTTCGCTCCTGGGGGGAGCTGAGCGTGCAGGACGCCCGGATAGGGCGCCGGTGCGTCTTCAGCGGAGCCCATCTGTCCAACCCGGACGGCATCGCCCTGAACGCGGAGAGACTCAGTGTCGAGGGCGGGCTGCGCATCGATGACGGCTTCTCGACCGAAGGTGAAGTCCTTCTGCGCGGAGCCCGCGTGGCCGGTTCGCTTCGTTTCGCGCAGGCGAGCCTCGCCAATCCGGGAAGACGCGCGCTGAACGCGCCGCTGATGGAGATCGGCAGCGGACTGCGGCTCACACCAGGTTTTGTGGCGAACGGAGAGGTCTTTCTGGACTCCACCCAGGTCCGCGGATCGGTCAACCTCGACGGCGGGACGTTGTCCAACCCGGGTGCGACGGCGCTTTCCCTGCGTCGGCTGGGGGTCACCGGCAGGCTCAGCTGCAGCGAAGGCTTCCGTGCCGACGGGGAGATCGTGCTCATCAACGCCCGAATCGAGGGCAGCTTGGAGTTTCACGGTGCCGCCCTCAGTAATCCCGGCGGACGGGTTCTGTCCCTGTGGGAGGTGAACGCGGGCGGGGGCATCGACTGCTGCGAAGGCTTCGCGGCCACCGGAGACGTCTCGATCAGGAACTCCCGCATCGCCGCCACACTGTGCCTTGCGGAGACCACCATCGACGGTGACCTTCACCTTCGTGGTGTAGAAGCGGCTTCGCTGAAGATCGGGCCCCAGACGGAACTGCTGCGGGCCGTCGACCTTCGCCACAGTCGGGTCGGCGTACTCGATGACGCTCCCAGCCGGTGGCCTGCTCACGTCCTGATGAACGGCTTCACCTATGACGGCCTGGAGGCTCCCCTGCCTGTCCAGGAGCGACTTGACTGGCTGGCCAGGGAGGACTACCAACCTCAACCCTATGAGCAATTGGCCGCCGTCTACCGCCGGCAGGGCCACGATGAGGCTGCTCGGGACGTGCTGCTCGCCAAACAGCGTCGCCGCCGCTCGGGGCGGCGGCTCGGGGCACGGCTGTGGGGATATGTGCAGGACTGGACCGTCGGGTACGGCTATCGACCCTTCCGCGCTGCGCTCTGGCTCGCAGCCCTTCTCCTTATCGGCACGGTCGTTTTCACCGCCCACCAGCCACCGGCCTTCAAGCCAGGCGAGGCTCCCCCCTTCAACGCCTTTCTCTACACCCTGGACCTGCTCCTCCCGATCATCAGCTTCGGCCAGGAGAGCGCCTTCGGCCCGCGCGGAGCACAACAGTGGCTCGCCGCGGCGATGATCACTGCAGGGTGGATCCTCGCAACGACCATCCTGGCAGGCCTCACTCGCGCACTCTCCCGCCAATAACGCGACCAGAAGCGGTCACCTTGACGCCCTCTCAGCAGCCACTGACAGGGTGATCCACCCAGGAACTGGGGCCACGGTCAGCAGAGCACCTCCGTCTTTGTTGTCACCCAGAGTTACTTTGCCCCGGGTGAAGCGGACGTCGACGCCCACAACCAGGTGCTGACCGTTCATATCGCGGAGCTGGCGGCGGTCGACGCTCACCGCCACGATGAGGAGGAACCCGCCGATCCGGCCCGCGCCTCGGCCTATCTGCTGCGCCGTGAGCGCGAGCACTGGGCCGAGCTCCATCATCGTCTGCCTGAACCGCTGGCCAGCGACCCGATCACCATGGGCCGGACGGTTTTCACCGCTACGTTCACCCGGCCGCTGGCCCGCCCGGACGCCCGGCTGGCGTTACAGCATGCCGATCTGGTCGAGACCGTCGAGCGGGCCGACACACTGCATGATGATCACTGTTACTGCTATCCGCCGGCCGAGGCCGGCACGGTGCTGGAGCCGCTGTATCCGGATCGGCTCGCGGAAGACTTCGCCGCCTTGGCCATTCCCGATCGCACTTCGGCTGAGCCCGCTGATGACGACTGGGCCCCTCACGCCTTGTCCAGCCTGCTTCCCGACCCGGCCGGGCAAGCTGACCAGGTGCAGGCGCCGCCGTGGACCCGCCCGGCCCTGACCATGCTGATCGAGACCGCTCGCCGGTGGCCGCATGTGGCCACCACGCAGCTGTACCCGCTGCTCACCACCCGGCCCGCGTTGATGCTGCACGCCGGCGGCGCTGCCCTGGCCCGCCTGGCCACTCTGCCCGGCATCGAACCAGCCCTGGTACAAGCCATCGAAGCCCACCTACCGGCCGACCGGCACATCGACCTGGACATCGGCATGGCCGCGCTGTCCACCCGGCTGGCCACCACCACCGACTCAGCCCAGCACGCCGCCCTACACGCCGGCCACGCCCTACGCCTGGCCAACGTCGGCTGAGTGGTTCCGCCGCCGGATACGGCAGATCCGCTGGAAGGAATGGAAACGCTGCTCGGCCAAGCGCCGGAACCTCCGCCGATTGGGCATCCCCGCCCACACGGCACGGGAGGGGGCCATCGGCAGCAAGGGGTACTGGCGCATCACCGGGTCACCAGTTCTCCGGTGTGCTCTGCCCAACGCTCACTGGGAAGACCTTAACCTGCTTGGACTCCAGAACACCTGGTGCGGGCTCAGAACCACGGCTTGACGAACCGCCGGATGCAGGCCCGCATCCGGCGGTGTGAGAGGAGGGTGAGGCGACCTTACCCTCCTACTCGATTGGTCAGGTGGTGGTCAGGACGAACACGGTCAGCGGGCCCGCCGTGATCTCTCGCGCCCCGGTTATGCCGGGAACCTCGAACGGCGTGTCGCGGTGGAACGGCTGGGTACACGAGCCCAGCATGCAGAAGTCGCGTCGGCCCCAGGAGTAGACCTTCCCGTCCCTGATGATGTGGCTGTCGTAGGTGCTGGCCGCGATGCGGGCGACGCCGCCGACGTGGGGAGCCAGCTCCGGCTGGAGCCGCCGGAGAATACCCGGCATGCCGAGCTGGAGGTAGGCGTTCGAGCCCCATGTCACGACGAAGCCGGTCGCCCCCAAGGCCATGCTGTGCTCGCTCCCGGCGGCCACCGCGACCAGGCCATGCAGATTGCCCAGCACTTTGGTGGGGTTGGGGCGCGCGGTCATGGTGCCGTCGCCCAGCTGGCCCTGGTTGTTGCGGCCCCAGGCGAACAATTCGTTCGTGCCTCCAGAGAGGGCCAGAGTGTGGTTCTCACCTGCCGACAGCGTGGAGATCTGGGACAGCGAGATCGCCCTGGGTGAGTGGCGCTCGTCGGTCGTGCCATCGCCGAGCTGGCCGTAGAAGTTGTTGCCCCAGGCGTAGGTCACGCCGTTGACGCCCGTGGCGAAGGCGTGCCGGGTGGAGGCGTAGATCTTCTTGATCTGCGGAAGGATACTCACCGGCACCGGCGTGAGGCGCCGGTCGAGGTCACCGAGGCCGAGCTGGCCGTAGTCGTTCTCGCCCCACATGCGGACGGTGCCGTCGGACTTCAGCGCCATGCCGAAACTGGCCCCCGCGGCCACGTCGACGACGTCGGTCAGGGTCGGCACCTGCTCTCGATTGATGATGGTTCGTGTCCCCGTGGCGGTGACGTACCTGCCCCAATGCCATACCTGACCGCTGGTGTCGCGTGCAACGGTGTACGACTGCCCCGGCGCGATCTCGGCGTATGTGTGACCGTTGACGACCTGGAGCGGGTTCGAGCCGCCGGGTGATGTGTTCCCCGTGAACCCGCCACCGAGTTCGCCATGAACGTTCTGGCCCCAGGCTGTGGCCTGGGGCACGGCGGCGCCGGCCGGCGCCGGGATCGTCGGCGCCAGTAGCGCGATCATGACTGCGAACGCGGTCAGCGCGGGTCGGTACCTCATGAATCCCCCCTGTCGAAATGGACTCCCCTTTTCAGGGCGTACGCCTTTAAGGCGTTCCGCCCTGTTCCATCCGGCCTCGGCCGCGATCCAGCTCTTCAGAAAAGATCCCTCTGCCTTCGCCCAAGCACGTCGGCCCTGATCAGTCGCCAGGTCCGCGACGACGGACGTGTGAGCGGTCTGGGACTCCGGTTTGTTCGTGCCCTTGACCCTGCCGGCTAACTCTCGGCGCGCGTGGTGCGGTCCGTGATCTGGCTGGGGTTTAGGTGGATCACGAGGGGCGGCCGTCGTCCCCTCATCCCGGCTGACCGCCGTAGACGCGGGCGAAGGTCTGTTCCATCCCGGGTGGCCTGCTCGCCTTGGTGGTAGGTGCCGCTGTCGATGACGTCGAGCAGGCGGTCACTGCCCGCCTCGTCATCACCGGCACCGTCATCCGCGGTGACATGCCTGGAGCCAAGCGCCTCATACGAACAGTCCTGACCATCGCACTCAGCGATCCTCAACTGCATGGGCAGGGGCAGACCGCCATCTCCGGCGCCTGCAGCGTCTCGTCCTGCTGCCGCCACAGGCCGGTGCACCGGTCAGGGCGTCAACGTGCTCTGCCCGCAGGCCGTCGGCGACCCTGCCGTCTGGCGAGAGCCCACCACCCAGACTGAGCCGTCCCGCGCGGTGGCGACATCGCGGAAGGAGTGGATGTCGGGCGAGGGGAACGTACGCATGCGCCAGCCCCGGGCGATTCCGCTCGGGGTCGCGGCCAGGGTGGCGCTCGGCGAGAACGTGGGCCCGGGAGTTTCGCACCACCAGGGGAGCGGCGCATCCGACGGCGTGCCGGACTGCAGAGGCTGACTGACCGGCAGCGGATCGGTGTCCTGAATTAGCCCAGCTCAACCGCCTTCATCAAATTGACAGGTTCCGAAATGCCCGGCTTATGTCCGGGTAGCGCCCTGGTTAGCGCATGGCCTGATCTTCACAATCGTGCCGTGAACCTCCAGCGGATCATTCGGTCCTTACACATCACGACCCTCTGCCTCCTGATGGTCGCCTCCTCCGCAGTGCTCTGGGCAGGGGCGACGCCGGCCCAGGCCGTCAAGGGCGCCGGCCCGGTGGCCGACGGTACGTACGGTTTCGTGGCGAAGGTGAACGTCGGCGAGACGCACAGCTGCACCGGAGCCCTCGTCAGCCCGCAATGGGTGATCACCGCCACCAGTTGTTTCGCCTCCCAAGGGCAGTCCGTCACGAGCGGAGCGCCGAAGACGGCGACGACGGTGACGGTCGGCAGGACGGATCTGTCCGGTACGAGCGGGCGGGTGCTGCCCGTGGAATGGATCCACCCGCACCCCGACCGGGACGTCGTGCTGGTCAAGCTGTCGCTGCGGGCAGTCGGCATCACACCTGCCGTGGTCGGCTCCGCCGTTCCGGCCGCGGGGGACGCGCTGCAGGTCGTGGGCTATGGACGAACGGCTGAGCAGTGGGCGCCCAACCGGGTACATGCCGCGCCGGTCGTGGCGGGGGCCGTGGACGCCGGCTCGTTCGGCTGGACCGGGGCGAACGGCAGTGACGTGAGCGCCTGTCAGGGGGACGCGGGCGCGCCGGTGCTGCGCACGAGCGGGAACCGCGCGGAGCTCGTCGGGATCAGCTCCGGCGCGGGCCAGGGAGGCTGCCTGGGCGCGGCCGGCGACGGGGCGCGCGGGGGAGATACGGCGCGGGTGGACGACCTGGCGAGCTGGATCCGCACGGTCGCGATCGAGCCCACCACGTCCTTCGCACAGTACGGCGGCAGCGTGACCGGTATCGGCGGCTATGACATGGATGACAACCGTGATCAGGCGGTGGCCTTCGATTACGACCATTCGGGGAAGCTGGATCACCTGCTGCTCTACCGTCCGGGCTCGCAGATCGTCTTCATCGTCAAGCGGAGAACGGACGGAACCTACGCCCCGGTCTTCTCCACGACCACTGGTATCGGTGGCTATGACCTGAAGGACAACCGGGACCGCATCATCGCCTTTGACTACACGGGTTCGGGAAAGCTGGACCATCTGCTGCTCTACCGGCCGGGCGGGCATACGGCCTGGATTCTCGAGCACGGTGCGGGCAACACGTTCAAAGCCGTTTTCCACAGCTCGGCCGGCATCGGCGAATATGACCTGCTGGGTGCCGAGGACCAGATCATCGCCTTCGACTACGAGCATTCGGGGAAGCTGGATCATCTGCTGTTGTACCGGCCGGGGACCGGTATGGCGCACATTCTCCGGCACAACGGTAATGCAACGTTCACGACGGTCTTCGCCACGGCCGATGGTGGGATCGGCGGGTACAACCTGAAGGATGCCAAGGACCGCATCATCGCCTTCGACTACACGAGCTCGGGGAGGCCGGACCACCTGGTGCTCTACCGTCCGGGCGGGCAGACGGCCTGGGTCCTCGAGCACGGTGCGGGGAGCACGTTCAGGGCCGTTTTCCACAGCTCGGCCGGCATCGGTGGCTATGACCTGAAGAGCACGTCGGATCAGATCATCGCCTACGACTACGAGCACACGGGCAGGCTGGATCACCTGCTGCTCTACCGTCCGGGCGGAAAGACGGCCTGGATCCTGCGGCACGACGCGGGCAATTCGTTCACGGCGGTGTTCCACAGTTCGACCGGCATCGGCGGTTACAACCTGGAGCTGGCGAAGGACCGCATCATCACCTTCGACTTCACGAGCACGGGCGGGCAGAGCCATCTGTTCGCCTACCGTCCGGGTGACCAGATCACCTATTTCACCGGACGGGCTCTTCCGCCGGTACGGGTGGTTCCGGTCACCGTGACGCCGGTCATCGGCCTGAACTCCATCGTGGAGAGGTTCGCCTACCCCGCGCACTACCCGCACGCATACGCGGGCACCTCCGGTCAGACCGATTGGGGTACGGAAAAGGCCGAGCAGAAGAACTTCGAGCTGACCTCCGGGAACGGCGGGATCATCTGGGTCTCGTGCAGCTCGTCCCCGGAGAACGGGGTCGGCGTGCTCAAGGTGTTCCCGGGCCTGCTGAACGGCCAGCCCGTGGTCGGCGAGCCGCACCTCGGGGTGATGGCGGTGTGCTTCAAGGTCCTCGCGCCCACGGGATGGGTGCAGCTCCGGATCCCGAACGTCTTCGAGGTTCAGGGAGACAGCCGCTCGCCGGGCGCCGGCCACGACGTGGACGCGACAGTCGTCAACGTGGAGACCGGAACGGAGCGGACCAAGCGCGTCGAACGGGACGAGAGCGAACAGTTCGGACGCTCGGATACCACCACCTGTGACGCGAGCCACCCGGATTATCCCGAGAACTGCAGCGAGACCCTCCTGGAACTGCGGGTCGTCAGTTGAGTACTGAACGGCCGGTCGGGCGCATGAGCTCCGGCCGGCCGTTCAGCCCATTCATTGACCACATCGACGGAAATGGTGGAAGTGAATACGATTCGAGCGTTACGTGGTGGCAGGACGGCCGGGGTCATCGGCGCCGTGCTCTCGCTGCTTCTCGCAGGCGGCCCCATCAGCGAGGCGAAAGCGGCGGCGGACCCGCCCCCAGCACCGGTATGCGAACGTCAGGTGGTTCTGGAAGCGTGGGTGACGGGCGGCGTGAACGTGCGTCCGGCCGCCGAGAGGGCGCTGCTCGGGGACAGAGCGGCGGTCTGTGCCCTGCTCGCCGAGCTTCCCCGGCTCGTGGCGCAGGACGACCGTGAGCAGGTCGGTCGCATCAAGTCCCAGGGCGAGCCTGAGGTGGCCGCCGCTGCCAATGCCGCCCTGGTCTCGGACGACCCCGGCGCCGTGGCGAAGTTCCTCGACGGTGGCTGGGAGACCGCCCGGGAGATCGACCTGCGCGCCAGCGTGAACAAGATGAAAGCGGCCGGCGGACCGGAGGTCAAGGCTGCCGCGAACGCGGTGCTGCGCAACGGGTCGCGTGGGGACCTGGGGAAGTTCATCGACTCGGGCTGGCGGGTGCCGTACCGGATGGACCTGCGCGTGGTCGTCAACCGGGCGATGTCCGAAGGGGGCCCGCAGGTGCAGGCCGCGGCCAACCGGGCGCTCCAGGACGGCAGCCAGGAGATGCTGGAGCGTTTCGCTCAGATCGACTGGGGAGTGGCCCAGGCCCGGGACAACGAGGCCCAAACCTTGAACGATCTCCGGGCGAGCGCCACGGAGGCGACCCGCCGCGCCGCGTTCGAGACGATCTCCGCGGTCGCGCAGGCCGACCGTGCGAAAGCCGAGGCCGCGGCGGCCAAGAGCGACGCGGAAGAGGCGCAACGCCTCGCCTCGCTGGCCGGGCGGGAGTCGGCGGAGGCCAAGCGTCAGGCCCAACGCGCTGCTGAGGCCGCCGACCGCGCCGCGGCTGCGTCCCGGGTCGCCGTACAGGCCGCGCGGACAGCGGCGACGGCCGCGCGCGCAGCCTCAGGGGCCGCCGCACGCGCGGCGACCGCAGCGGCGCGGGCGCACACGAAGTCGGACGAGGCGTGGGCGGCCGCGGCGGCGGCAGAGCTGGACGCGGCAGCCGCTGCCACAGCGGAGAAGCGCAACCGGGACATGCAGCGGATCGGTCCGGAGATCACCGCGTTGATCTCGCCCATCAATCAGATCATCGTCGTGACCGAGCAGGCGCACGCCGCGGTCGCCGCCGCCAATTCGGCCAGGGCGAACACCGAGGCCGCCGGACGCGCGGCTGAGGCCGCCGGGCATTATGCGGGGGAGGCCAGCGCCGAGGCCCGAAACGCGTTCGCGGCGGCCTCGCGGGCGAAAGCGAGCGCGGACCGGGCGAGGCGCGCCACCGAGGAGACGGTACGTCAGGCGGACATCGCCAAGGACGCGGCCGGAAAGGCGCGCGACGCGGCGACGCGCGCCGTGTCCTACGCGGAGCAGTCGGCGAGCGCCGCGGCGAGCGCGGCCCAGCATGCGGGCAGCGCCGTCAACGCGGCCGAGCTGGCGACGCAGCACGCGAACAACGCCTACCGCGCGGCGGAGGACGCGTTGCGGGCAGCTGAGACGGCCCAGATCGTCTACAAAGCGGCGCGTGAGGCGGACGCCGAACGACTCCAGAACGAGCTGGAACTTGAGCTGTCCTTCGCCCGGCACATCAGCCAGAAAGCCGCCGAGGCCCGATTGGGGGAGGCTCGCGGCTTCGATGTGCCCATGGGCCAGTACCACACCCCGCAGATCGACGCGCTGATCGCCGAGGTCGTCAACGCGCCGGAGACCGAGGCCGCATCGGCGGCCCTCAAGGCGCGGGAGGTGGCCCGCTACTTCGCGACCGTGCCCGGCACATGGACCAGTTCGGCGGCCATGAAGGCTCTCGGCGAGGACGATGACCTCCTTGTCATCGAGTTCATCAAGAGCGGACTCGCGTCCGCCGAAGAGCAGGACGACCGCACGACACTGACCGGCCTCATGATCACCGGCAGCGCGGCCATGAGAGCAGCCGCTCAGGACGCTCTCGACAGCGGATGGTCCGACGTCATCGCGTTCCTCAAGGACCCGGACTACCCCGAGCGAGCCGCCGAGGACCGGGAGGAGGTCAACGGCATCCTCTCTGACGCCCGCAGCACCGGCCACACCCACATCGAGGAGGCGGCGAACATCGCCCTGCGTTCCGACGACCCGGACGCCCGCAAGAAGTTCCTCGATACGGAGCACAACACCGCTTACGCGATCGACGTCCGGGCGAAGGTCGGCGTGATCGCCGGGGACGACTCTCACGGGACCGAGGTACGCAACGGCGCCCAAATCGCGCTGGCCGGCACGACGGCGATGCAGGTCGAGTTCCTGGAGGTGGAGCGGCACCGTGCGGCCCAGCGCGACTACGCGACCGCGACGCACAACTACATCGCCAGTTCCCTGATGATCGAGACCTCGCAGATCGCGCAGCAGGCCGTCGACTTCGCGCGCACCGCGCAGGCGGCGGCGGCGGAGGCCCGCGGTGCGGCGGAGCAGGCCATCGGTTACGCGAACGACGCCGGCAGGGCGGCCGAGGAGGCGAGGAAGTTCGCGACCGAGGCCGTCGCTCACGCCCGCGACGCCGCCGCGTCCGCGGAACGGGCCGCCGAGGCCGTCCGCACCGCCGCCGCCGCGACCAAGCAGGCCCAGCAGTCGGCCAGGTCGGCGTCCCTCTCGGCCCGCTGGGCCCGCGCCTCGGCCGTCTCGGCGGCACAGGACGCGGCCAGCGCCTATGCCGCCTATGACACCGCGTACGCCGCGCAGATCGCGGCCGGCAAGAGCGCGTCCGAGGCGGCTCGCATCGCCGCGGAAGTGTTCGCGACCTATCGGGAAGAGGCCGAGGCACATCTGCGCGAGCTCAAGAGGGAACTGAAAGAGCATTGCAAGGATGCCCCCATACTCGGCAACCCTGGATACAACGACTGCGACGCACGCGCTGAAGAGATCCTGAACGACCCCAAGGGGCCGCTCCACGATCCGGACGGCTTCGCCAAGGACAACGTCGAGCACTGCAAGAGGCAGTTCGTCGGCAAAGCCCAGGACGCCTGTATGTCCATCGTCCTGAGCCCGATATTCTCCTTCGCGGCAAGGGAAATCGGTAACCGGGAGACCGACGCTCAACGCCTCGCCGAAGAGTACATAGCCCTGACCGGCGCGGACCTGTTCAATGCCGCCTCCCAGTACGGATTGGTCGGCGATTGCAAGAACGCCCTCAAGGGCGGTGTCGCGGATGCGGCGCAGTCGATCAGGGACTGCCTCACTGGAGCCCTGGAACTGTCCGAAGATCCCGACTGGGATAAGTATGCGTCCCAGTGGAGGGGGACCTTCGTGGCGTCACACGTCCCGGAGGAACTTCGGTTCGGCGAGTACAACTCGATCTGGGGAACGATGTACCTGCTCGCCCGCCAATCTGATCTATCCATCCTCTGGGCGACCCGCGAGACCGAGCTGGCAACGTCGATACTGCGCACAGTTCCGATCGGATGCGTCCAGGAAGGCGGACACTGCCCGTTCGAGGACACGGCGCGCCAGCTCAAGGACGTGAGCGAGACGATCAAACGTCTCAACAACCAGGGCTACATCGTGGACGAGTCCGGACGGGTGCTCGATGCCCACGGCCTGCCGATCGCGACTCTGCCACCGGTCACCGATCTGGAGAAGTGGGCGAACTACACCGTCGAGAGCGGTCTGCACGACGACCTCGCGGCCCTCGAACACCGTCTCAGTCTGCTGTACACGCAGCAGTTCGGCCTGCCCCTGGCGCCCCCGGCCTGGCACCTCGAGACGCAGCTCGCCTACCGCGTCGCCACGCGGGAGGTGGCGCTGAAGGAGAACACGCTGCGGCTCGTCATGAACAACCGCGGCGGTGTCTGCGACGCGGTGCCGATCAGCGGCACCGGGCCCGATGCGCAGCGCCAGATCGTGGCCGGGTGCATCCAGGCCATCAAACTGCTGCTGCCGGCCGGTACCACCATGATCATCTACTATCCGGATCCGGACAATCCGGCGGAACTGCTGGAGGTCACCGTGCGTGGGGTCGGCCGCTGGCGGGACTGATCCTGCGGGATGCATACGGATGGAGGCGCGGTCGTCGAGGGACGCCGCGCCTTCGTGCCGCCCAGGCCGATGACCGCTGGGCCTGGCTGCTCCAACCGCCGGCCCGCGCCCCGCTACGACGTCGGCAAGACCGTCAAACGCGGCCGCACCCTCGCAGCACTCCAACAATCAGGACGATGAAGAACAAGTTAGGCGTGGGAACATCCCGGCGCAATCGAGGCGATCTCGTGCTCGGCCGCGCCGACCTCCGCGCCAGCGCCACACCGAAGAACACCCCGACCGCCGCCGACACCCCGAACGTCGGCGCGATCGACCACGTGGATCCTCTCGGACGATGAAAGGAACAAGCTTAGAGTGCCGCGTTACGCTGGCGGAGACGGTCGCGGAGGGCTTGGGCCTCGGTCAGGTGTGCCTGGGCGGTCGGTTCGTCATCGGACAGCAGGGCCAGTTCTTCGTGGGTGTCAGCCTGGCCCTGAATGTGGCTGATCTGGCGGCTCAGGGTGAGTGCGGTCGTGGCGTGCCCGTGGGCGGTGGCGGTGTCGCCCAGGTGACGGTGGACTACGGCCAGGTTGTAGTGGGTGTTGGCTTGGTTCATGAGATCGGCCAGGTCTTCGAACAGGGAGAGTGCCTGGGCCAGGTGGGTCCGGGCGTCCTGGTGGCGGCCCAGGTCCTCATCCAGAATGCCGAGCTCGCAGCGGCAGATGGCAACGCCGCGGCGTTGGCCCGCTCTTTCGAACAACGTCATCGAGCGGGTCAGATGGTCGCGGGCGGAGGCGTGCTTGCCCTCCTTCCGGTCGAGGATACCGAGGTGGGTGTGGGTGAACGCTTGCTCGATGAGGTCGCCGCCGGCCGTAGCGGCCTCAAGGCTGCGGGTGGCGTGTGTTCGAGCTCGTGTCAGGTCGCCGAACCATTGGTAGATGACGCAGAGTTCGTTGTTCACTTCGATGTGGCCGGTGCGGTTGCCCACCTCGGTGTAGAGGGAGAGCGCGGTCGCGAGGTGGCCGAGGGCGGCGCGATAGTCGCTGGTCCGCTTGGCGATCATACCGAGGTTCTGCTGCATGGCCGCCTGACCGAGCCGGTCTCCTGCGTGTTCTGCCAGCTTGAGCGCGTGGCTGTTGAGGTCGACAACCTCGGCGTAGAAGCCGCGCATCCGCTGGTAGAGGGACAAGTGGTAGACGAGGCCCCATGCACCCGGGATGGGTATGGACAGGGCCCGTCTGACTACCGCGAGGAGGTCGGCGTGGTGTTGGTCGATCCAATGCAGGGCGGCGATGTCGGAGTCGTACTGCGGAACCAGCAGATCGGCCTGGCGCTTCTTCTTGCCGGTGACGGAGAGGCTGCGGTACAGGGCGAAGGACGCGGCCTCGACTGCGCAGGAGATGTACTGGAAGAGGCGCTCCTCAGCCGCCTCGAGGCGTTTGATGGTGTCGCGCCTGGCGGACTCGGTCAAGGCGGCGGCGCGCACCGCGTCGTGCATGCGATAGCCGCCGATCCTGGTGTCAGGTATGAGCAGGCCTCGTTGGTAGAGGGTGGCCAGATGGGCGGCGGTTTCCTCGGCCCGCCTGCCGGTGAGGGCGGCGCCGATGGGAGCGGTGATCAGTGATCCCGGGTAGTGCGCCGTCCTGCACAGAACGAGGCGGACAGCGGGGGCGAGCGCGGCGAGGGAACGTGCGAACGCGGCCGCGGTCTCATCCTGATCGCGCTTGTCGCTCGTAGCCCTGTCGGCCACGCGCTGGGCGGGGTCGGCCACTCTGAGGTCGCTCATCTGGCGGATCGCGAGCGGGAGCCGGAACGCCGCGGCGATGTCCGCGGCAGCCCGGGGGTCGTTGAGCCCGGCACGGCGCAGGATCGCGCCCGCCAGCCGGGTGGCCTGGCTCCTGGTGAACGGGTTAAGGGTCAGGATGTGGTCAGGGTCGAGGCCGACCAGAACGTGCCGCGTGGTGACGATTACGGCGCAACTGTCCCCGCCTGGCAGCAGAGGGCGTACCTGCTCGGTGGAGTCGGCGTCGTCCAGGACTATCAGCAGGCGCCGCCCCGCGGTGGCGGTCCGCCAGGCGCGGGCGAGCTCGGCCAGCCCAGCCGCGGCCGGGTCGGGCGGCACCTTCAGGGCGTTGAGCAGGGTACGCAGCGCCTCGGTGCCGGTCCGCCTGGACTCGGTGGCGGCGTAGGTGCGCAGCTCCAGCCAGAATATCCCGTCCGGGTAGTGGGCGGCGAGTTCGTGAACGGCGCGGACGGCCAACTCGGTCTTGCCAACCCCCGGCATTCCGGAGACGACCAGCAGCCGGTGGCCGGCAGGGCTCGTCAGACGACCCAGCTCCTTGCCGCGACCGACGAAGACCCGAGTTCCGGACGGGGGCGGCAGTGGGGAGCCGGACGGTTCCCCGGCACGGGGTGGCGACGAACCGAGATGAGGCAGGGCGATCAGCGTGCCCGCGCTGGTCAGGCAGGCCAGCGCCACCAGCCCGCCGAACAGCCACCAGTTCCAGCTCGTGGTGAGCAGGTTGGTCAGCCCGCCGGCCGCCACCCCGGCGATCGGACCGGCCGCGACGACGATCAGGCGGCGGCCAACGCGGGGCGGGTCCGGCGTTGTGGCCACGCTTGCCATCGTCTCAGGAAACACATCATGTGGATGGGGGATCGAGACCGTGATGGGCCAGGCGCCTTTCGGTGCACCACATCGGAGGCTGGGCGCCCGCCGACGCTGACATACAGCGCGACGTCGAGAGCCGGCGGCGTGCCATCCGGCAGTGGAATGTGGCTCACATCCACCCATCGGTGCTGGCCGTTGGGTTCGGCCAGCACGAACCGCACTTCCACCCGACAGGTGAGCTGGCCTGGACCGGGTTCGGGGATCGGGAGGTCCTCGATGGCGAACGAGTCGGGCGTGCCGTAGCCGGGGACGACTCCAGGCCATCGTCTGGTGGCTGGACACCGGCAGGCAGATGTCAGCGCGAGAGATCGCCGCCCAGACAGCCGGACTGGCCTCAGCACTCATCGCCGAGGCCGGCAACAACGGAGCATGAAGCGGCCATGCCGCCGTATCGGCGCTACGCGGCTCCCCAGCACACCAGGACGGCGGCGAGCGTGAGGCTCGGACAGCACGGCGGCGATCGGGCCGCGAGCTTGGCCTGGCCGCCGTAATAAGTAGGTGATCGGGGGCTGGTGCTGGTGTCGATCCCCTCGTGCAGGCTGGAGTATCGGACACTTTCCGTGGGCTCTAGGTGATTCTCACACCTCTCTTTGATTCAGTGGTGGGCTGGTTGCCTGTCGCGGCCGGTGTTCCTGGCGGCGGGGATCATGGCGGTGGCCAGCAGCGCCAGGAGCAGGAAGCCGGCTCCGGCGTAGGAGCCGAGGGCCAGCCCGCCGGTCATCGCCTCGCGCGCGGCCACGGCCACGGCCGCGGTGTTCGGGTCGGCGGCCAGCGGCGCGATCGCGGCGCCCGCGCTGTCGGTGACGGTGCGCGCCAGTTGCTCGGACTGCGCGACGGGCAGGCCCGACGTCGTCAGCGTGTCCTGCAGGTTGGTGCCGAGCGCGGTGAAGAACACCGTGAACAGTACGGCGATGCCGAGTGCCGAGCCGAGCTGCCGGAAGGCGCTCTGCACGCCGGAACCCTGCCCCGAACTCGTCTCGGGCACATCGGCCAAGACGACGTTGGTGACCTGGGCGGTGGCGAATCCGACGCCCACGCCGTACAGGCACAGGGCCCCCGCGATCGTCCACCACGGGCTGTCGGTCGCGGCGATCAGCCCGAGCGCGACCAGGCCCGCCGCCTCCAGCGCCAGCCCGATCCGGACCAGGCCGAGAGCGGAGACCTTGGCGGCCAGGCCGAAGCTGGCGCCGCTGGCCACGAAGCTGCCCACCGCCACGGCCAGCAAGGACAGGCCCGCCTGGACCGCGCTGTAGCCGAGGGTGAACTGCAGCCACAGCGGCAGGACCGCGATGATCCCGTACTCGCCGAGACCGATGATCGTGGTGGCGATGTTGCCGTTGCGGAAGGAGGAGATGGAGAACAGCCGGACGTCCATCAGCGCCTTGCCGGCGTCGGCACCCCTGGCGAGGACGGCCTGCCGGCGGACGAAGCCGATCAGTGCCAGCGCGGACAGCACCAGAGCCACCAGGACGGGCGAGGGGCCGCCGCCCCAGGTGAACCCGAGAATCTCGAGCGGCTCGATGGTGGCCAGCCAGCCGTAGGTGCGGCCTTCGACCAGCGCGAAGGCGAGCAGTCCGAGACCGAGGATCGACAAGGCCGCGCCGGCGGCGTCGATGCGGGCGGGCTTCTGCGGCGAGCGGGCCAGGAACACCATGCCGCCGGCCAGGATCAGCAGCGACAGCGGGATGTTGATGCCGAAGGCCCAGCGCCAGGAGGCGTGCTCCGACAGCCAGCCACCCAGGGCGGGGCCGAACGCGGCGGCGGCGCCGATGGTGGAGCCCCATACGGCGAACGCCTGGCCGCGTGCCTTGCCGGTGAAGGTGGCGTTCAGCAGCGCCAGCGAGGTCGGCAGGATCATCGCCGCCCCCGCACCCTGCAGGAAGCGGGCCAGGATGAGCAGGCCACCACCCGGCGCGAGCCCGGCCAGCAGGCTGGTCGCGCCGAAGACGACGACACCGGACAGGAAGACCCGCCTGGCACCGAGGATGTCGGAGTAGCGGCCGGTCAGCAGCAGCAGCGCGGCGAAGACGATCGCGTAGGACTCCTGGATCCACTGCGCCTGGGTGGCGTTGACCTTCAGGTCCTCGATGATCGGCGGGATGATCACGTTGACGATCGTGGTGTCCACCACGATCAGCGCGACGCCCAGCGCGATGGCTATCAGACCGAGCCAGCGGCGGGTGGGGGAATGCGTGGACATGCGGAAAACTCCGAACGGGGAAAGGGGCATGCTTCAGTACCGGTCCGCGCTTGGGCGCGACCGGGCGGGCGTGTGCCGCGGTGAGGCGGCGGGGGTCAGGACGAGGTCATGCCTTCCGCGGCGGCGGTGTAGATCTCGACGACACCGGCCAGGAAGTGTTCGATGACCTCCCGTTCGGCGCCGCTGAGCTTGCCGACGCGCTCGCCCACCCCGTCAAGCAGGGGGGTGAGGAGCTCGAAGAGCCGCGCCTTCGAGGTGTCGGCGAGCAGGACAAGAACCTTGCGGCGGTCGGTGGCGTGTGGCTGCCTGGTGACGTGACCGGCCCGCTCCAGGCGGTCGACGATGTGCGTGCTCGCCGCCGTGGACACCTGCAGCCGATCGGCCAGGTCTTTGGCCGTCAGCGGGCCGTCGGTGATCAGGTGCTCGATCGCCGACAGATCGGTGGAGTTGATGCCCAGGGCCTGGCCCAGTCGCTGTTCTACCAGGCGGGTCAGCAACCCGATCTGCTGCAGGCCCTCCATGATCGGGTCCCCGGTCACCCAGTTCTGCGCGGCTGACTTCGCTCCACTAGTCATGAAATTATACTACTACACAATTCGCTAACTAGATTAGCTATTGAAATGGCGGATCCTTGATGGCGACCTTCGTGATCGACTTGGCCCCTCGAAGGTATCCGTCCGGGGTGCTGGCGGCCGGGCCGCGGCGGATGCTGACGCGGCCGCTGCTGTGGGCGGGCGCGGCGGTCGCGGTGCCGGACACGGTCCCCGGGCTGGCCCGGCAGGCGGCCAAGGGCTGGCCGCAGGCGGAGATGACCGCCCTCTGTTGGCGCTGCTGTCGTCAGCCGAACTGCTCAATTGTGCTTTGCAAGGGCACCGCCTCCGAGCTGCCACATTTCATAGTTCCCACATTCTGCCGTGATCTCGGCCGCCGCCTGAGCCGCGGTGAAGAAGTCGTCGACCACCGGCGAGGTGTGCGATGCCGCCACCGCGAGGCACACCTGATCCGACGCCAGATCCGGGACGGGCACGTAGCTGATGTTCGGATGTGAGTAGAACACGGTCGCCGAACGGGCCAGGAACGAGATGCCCCGGCCGGCCGCGACATGCTCGAGCGTCTCGTCCACCCCGCGCACCACGTACCCGGCGTTAGGGTGCGGCCGCCTGGTGGGCTGCGTGCTCGTGTCGGCATGCCAGAGCAGCGGCTCGCCGGCCAGGTCGGCCTCGGTGATCTGCTCCTTGCCGGCCAATCGGTGGCCGGCGGGCAGCACCGCCACCCGCGGCTCGGTGTACAGCGAGGTGACGCGCAGGCCGGTCTCGTCGATGGGCAGCCGCACATAGCCGACGTCGATGCGGCCGTCGAGCAGCATCGTGGCCTGGTCGTCCCATTCGATCCGCTGCACGTCCACCAGAACGTCCGGGTGCCGGTCGGCGAACAGCCGTACCGCCGGGGCGACCGCGATGCCCGCCCGGAAGCCGACCATGAGCCGTCGGCTGCCCCGCGCGGCCACGGTCACCCGGCGGCGGACCGCGTGCGCGGAGGCCAGCAGCGGGCCGGCGTCGGTCAGCAACTGCCTGCCGGCGTCGGTCAGCGCCACGCCGTGGCTGTCCCTTGTCAGCAGTGGGGTGCCGAGATCCTGTTCCAGCGCGCGGATCTGCCGACTGAGCACCGGCTGCGCGATATGCAGCTCATCGGCGGCGCGCCCGAAGTGCAACGTGCCGGCGACGGCGACGAAGTAGCGCAACTTGCGCAGGTCCAGATCCATGGGGCCTCCCGGTCCGGCGATGCCTCCAGGGTATCGCCACGGCTGAAACAGGTCTTGGACACCCATTCAGGCCAATGGCACCCTTACCGATGGGGCCGGAGCGAATTCGGCATAAGAGTTCGACATCGGGACTTGATAGCAGGGTCCAGAACCAGAATGAGCACTTCACAAATTGAGCCAGGCTCATCGCGTCATTCGACGACATACCCGTTAACGACGACGGCGTGGGCATGGTGTCCTATTTAGCTCCAGAAAAAGAAGGCACATCAATGAGCAGCATCAGCATTATCGGCCTGGGGAACATGGCGAGCGCCCTGGCCGGCCGGGCGCTCGCCGGCGGCAGCGCAGTCGAGATCATCGGCCGCGACCCGGCCAAAGCCAAGGAATTGGCCGCCGCGCTCGGCGGCGCCACTGCCGGGACGCCCGGCGCCGCCCCGGCCGGGGACATCGTGATCCTCGCCGTGCCGTACGCCAGCGCGGCGGCGGTGGTCAGCGAGTACGGGGACGCGCTGGACGGCAAGGTCATCATCGACATCACCAACCCCATTTCGCCCGATTTTACGGGCTTTGTCACCCCCGACGGCAGTTCCGGCGCGCAGGAGATCGCCAAGGTCGCCCCTGCCGGCGCGCATGTCGTCAAGGCGTTCAACACCCTGTTCTCCCATGTCCTGGCGGCCGGCCCAGCCGAGGGTCGCCCACTGGACGTGTTCATCGCCGGCGACGACGCGCAGGCAAAGGCACGCGTGTCGGCGTTCATCGAGAGCCTGGGACTGCGCCCTATGGACACCGGGCAGCTGCCAATGGCGCGGGCACTGGAGAACGCCGCACTGCTGCAGCTGGGCCTCGTCGCCCACTCCGTCAAGCACACCAACTTCTTCCTCGGCGTCAGCATTCTCAGCTGAGCGCACCCGCACCACATCACGCCAGTCGATCTACGGCACGAGAAGAACAGCCCCCTACACCGACCTTTACAAGGAAGTAGCATGCGCGTTTTCGTCACTGGCGGGACCGGCCATTCCGGTTCGTACATCATCCCCGAGCTCATCGCCGCCGGGCACGAAGTCACCGGCCTGGCACGGTCGGACACGGCCGCGGCGGCGCTGTCCGCACTCGGCGCGAAGGTGCGTCGCGGCGACCTCCAGGATCTCGACGGGCTAAAGGAGGCGGCCGCGGACTCCGAGGGCGTCATCCACGTCGCGCACAGGCAAGATCTGCTTCCGTCCGGCGGGATCGACGCCGTGGCCGCCGCGGAGCTCCCGATCATGCTCGCGTACGGCGAGGCACTCGCGGGAACCGGAAAGCCGCTGGTCGCGGCGGGGAGCATTGGCTCGCCCGGGAACCTGGGCCGGCCGGCCACCGAGGAGGACCCGGCCCTTCCCGGCGGCGATGAGTACAAGGGTACGCTGCGGGTTCGTAACGTCGTGGAAACCGCCGTAGTCGGCCTCGCCGAGCGGGGAGTGCGGTCTTCGGTCGTGCGGATTGCCAACATCGCGCACAGCACGACCGATCGTGCCGGCTTCCTCGTGCAGCTGATCGCGCTCGCGAAGGAGAAGGGCTTCGCCGGCTACCCCGGAGACGGCGCGAACCTGTGGAACGCCGCGCACGTCCGCGATGTCGCCTCCTTGTTCCGCTTGGCGCTGGAGAAGGGGCCGGCCGGCAAATATTGGCACGCGGTCGGGGACGGGGGCATCCCGCTCCGCGAGATCGCCGAGGCCATCGGCAGCCGTCTGGGCCTGCCCGCCGTGAGCGTTCCCGCGGACGTACTGATGGTGCCGGGACACTTTGGGTTCCTCGCGAACATAATCACGCAGAACTACCCGGCGTCCAACCTCATCACCCGCCGGACCCTCGGCTGGGAACCCGCTCAGCCCGGCCTGCTCGCCGATCTGGACAACGGCCATTACTTCTCCGCCAGCTGACGGCACGGACCCGGCGGCTCGATCTCGCTCATCCGCGCCCGCACCCCGGCCAGGATCTCCGTGTTCACCTGCAACCGGACTCGGGAGACCATCTGGTCCAGCGTCGAATACCGGAGGATCTCCAGTCCGGCCTCCACCGGCTTCTCCAGCGCCACGTTGAGGTCTGCCGGGTTGTTTTTCGACACCGCCTCGATCCGCATCGTCTCCTCGGCCGGCTGATCACGATGGCGAGCGAGCACCTGACTCAACGACGGCCGAAACACCTTCGGGAATCCGCACGATGCGCTTTGATCGCCGGCTATCCCGCTCATGCCACCTCAGCTCGGACGCTTCAGGCCGGCTCGTCGGTGCCGTGGGAGTCGGTGCCGCGGGAGTCGGTGAGCGTGAGTGCACCGCCTGCCGCGATCAGGCCGACGATCACCGCCAGCACGGCGTAGGTGATCCGTTCGCCGTGGAAGAACAACGCCACGAGGGCGTCGCTCCAGGTGCCTGCGGGCAGCTGGGTGGTGACCAGCATGGCGATCATGGTGCCGACCACGGCGGTGCCGATGCTGCTTCCGACCTCCTGGGTGGTGTCGTTGAGCGCGGTCCCGATCGAGGTGCGGTTGCTTGGCATCGCCTCGACGAGTGCGATGGCGCAGATCGTCATGACAGTGCGCAGTCCGACGGTCATCACGACCATGGAGATCGCGATGGCGGCGTACCCGTGCTCGACGCCCCAGGCGAGACCGGCCAGCGAGCCGGCTAGGCAGGCCGCCCCGACCAGGCAGGCGATGCGGTGGCCGAACCTTTTGGCGAGCCACTCGGACATGGGGGTCGCGACGATCATGGTCACGATGATCGGCAGGTTCGCCAGGCCGGCCCGCACGGGGCTCCACCCGTAGGCGTACTGGAAGTGGAGGATCAGCCCGAACATCACGCTGGCCATCGCGATGGACGTCCCGATTTGCGCGATGGCGGCCCCGCGGACGGTGCCGTTGGAGAAGAGGCTGAGGTCCAGCATGGGCGATGCGCTGCGGCGCTCGTGTCGCACGAACGCGACGGCCGCGGCCACGCTGCCGAGGATCGACGCGAGGGTGATCAGGGAGAGCCAGCCGTGTTCGACACCGCTGGTCAACGAGTAGCACGCGAGGCCGATGGTGGTGATGCTCAGGAGGGCGCCAGGCAGATCGAGCTTGTCGGTGGTCAGGTCCTCGGGCCCGTCGGCTGCGACGCCGAGCCGGACGCCGATGGCCGCGATCAGTGCGATCGGGGCGTTGATGACCAGCAGCCACTCCCACCGCACGTGGGCGAGCGCGGTGCCACCGAGCAGCGGGCCGAGGACAAACCCGGACATGCCGACAACGATCATCAGGGTCATCGCCCGCATGCGCAGCGCCTGGTCGTCGAAGAGCCGGAAGACCAGGGAGTTGGTGATGGGCGCCATCGCTGCGGCGGCGATGCCGAGTCCGGCTCTCAGGGCGATGAGCTCCCCGGCAGTGGTGACGGCCACCACGCCCAGACTGAGCAGGCCGAACACGGCGAGTCCGATCAGCAGCACGCGTCGGCGCCCGAGGCGGTCGGCCATCGATCCGGCGGTGAGCAGCAGCCCGCCGAAGGTCAGGGAGTACGCCCCGGTGACCCACTGCAGCGCCGTCGTGCCGCTGCCGAGGTCACGACCGATCGTGGGCAGTGCGATCGAGAGCAGCGTGTTGTCGACCATCTCGACGAAGAAGGCCAAGCACAGCGCGGCCAGGGGAATCCATGCCGCGCGCAATGACGGGTACGTGCGCGACGTGGCGGGAGCGGTGGTGGCGGTCATGGTGAGCCTCCTCTCGGGTGTCGCCGATTATCGAACGACGTTCTACGATAGAACGAGGTTCGATGATTGTGCAAATTGTGATTGAATGGGTGTTATGGCACGCCCGCGAACACACTCCGTTGATCGTCCTTCCCGAGGGCGGCAACGCGCTTCGCACTCCATGGAGGCCGTCCTCACCGCGGCCGTGGCCCTGCTCGATGCGGCTGGCGAGTCGGCACTGACATTCCGTGCCCTCGCCGCCCGGCTCGGCACCGGCGTCGGCAGCATCTACTGGTATGTCTCGAGCAAGGGCGAACTGCTCGACCGCGCCACCGACCACGTGATCGGCGGGGTGCTGACCACCGTCGAGGGACAGGCGGGCAGTGACGACCCGATCGATGACCTACGCGTGATGGCCGTCACGCTGTTCGACGTGATCGTGGACCGGCCATGGCTGGCGGCCTACTTCATGCGCAACACCGACGTCCAGGGCAACTCGTTGCGACTGTATGAGAAGCTCGGCCGGCAAACGCTTCGCCTCAACCTGACGCCTCGACAGCGATTCCACGCCGTTTCGGCGATCGTGGGCGTCGTGGTCGGCACGGCTGCTGACCTGGGGGCGGAGATGCCCCAGGAACTGCTCGACGGCCACGTGGGCCGCGAGGAGTACCTGGGTCGCTACGCCGAGAGGTGGCGTGCGCTCGACGCCGAGGAATTCCCGTTCGTGCACGAGATCGCCGACGAGTTCGCCGGGCACGACGACAGGGAGCAGTTCCTCGCCGCACTGGAGCTGACTCTGGCAGGCCTCCGCCTTCAGGCCGGAGCCTGATGCCGATGCACCCGTTCAGGTCCTGCCCTACAGCTCTTCCACGTAGCCGAGGTTGTCACTTCAGGAGTGATAACCCCTCTGGGACTCCAAGTTGGTGATCTTGGCAGACTTGATCACGGATGAGAATTGAGGCCCCACTCGGGTGATGCGGAACCAGCGGTTGCGGTCCAGGTCGCGGTTACCACAGGTCAACAGCATGGCTCAGTCCTGATCACACCAAAGTGATCGTGATGACGCGGGCCTCGCTCCATTGGCCGTCGATGAGCGCTCGGGCCCAGATCTCCAGCGCCCCCTTTCGCAGGTGCGTGTGAGCCTCGCCACCAGGTTCGATCACGTACTCGGTGCCGGACAGATGGCCCTCGTCCCGCTGGTTCTCCCACACCATCTTGCCGCGCTGGAAGAAGCCGAAGAGGTAGCCCGCTGAGCCTTCGACGGGCTTCACCCTGACGGTAAGGGGCTCGGTGACCTTCACCATGGCCGCACGCGGGGAGACGAAAAGCCGGGGTGCCGGCGGCACCCGCGCCGATGCCGGACAGCCTGATGGTGGTCGGGCTGTTGGCCGCGCTGCTGGTAGTGATCACCGAGCCGGTACGCCTGCCAGACGCCGCCGGCCTGAACGCCGCCGCGGCGAGCCAGGGCACCACGGGCCTGCTCATCGCCGGCGCCGTCACGGTACTCGGATACGCCGCGCTGGTGATCAGCGTGGCCATCCCCGAGTGGGTCCGGCTGCGCGCCCTGCGTGAGCCGGGCCGCCAACTGCGCCGGCTGGTCACGCATCTGCCCTCGGTCGAGGACGCGCAGAAGCTGGCCGCGCTGTGGTCACACACGCACATCGAGACGGTCCGGTCGATCGAGGCCATGGGCGCCCCGCAGAAAGCCGACCCCCGAAAGAACAGAACACCCAAACTGTAACTGAACGGCCACGATCCGCAAGGCGTCTCCTCCGCCGGAGGAGACGCCCGTCGCCGAGACGGTAGAAGCTTCGCGCAACGGCCTGAAACCCCTTGCGCAATGGTCAAGGATCGTTGACCATTGCCCTCATGTCCGACAGCGATCTTCCAGAGACGTTCCACGTCTCCACTGACGAGCAGCTGCGCGCTGTCTCCAATCTCACGCGGCACCGGATCATGGCTTTGCTCCGCGCCGAGCCTGCGACGATCACGCAGATCGCCGAGCGGCTGGGCCTGGCGAAGGGCAGTTCGAGTTATCACGTGCGACTGCTGGAGCGGGCCGGCCTGGTGCAGGTGGTACGGACGCGAAAGGTCCGGGGGGTGATCGAGCGGTACTACGCGATGGCCGCGCGGGCGATCGTGCTGCCGGATCCGGTTCCGGGGCAGCCGGATGTGCTGATGCGGCATGCGGTGGCGGACCTGGAGGCGGCGCCGGTGGAGGGTGGGCGGCACGTGCGGATGGCGCATCTGCGGCTCACCGATGAGCAGTTCGGGGAGCTGGGGGCGCGGCTGGAGGCGCTGGCGGATGAGTACCAGGAGCTGTCGGATCCGGCGCTGCCGGAGGCGCGGCTCGCCTTCGCGCTGTTCCGGCCGGCGCCGCGCGAGCAGGCAGAGGGCGAGTCCAAGTGACCTCAGAGGTAAGGAAGTTGCCGACCGGGTTCGGGCGGCTGTGGACCGCGCAGACGGTGTCCTCGCTCGGCGACGGGGTAACGCATGCCGCGCTGCCGTTGCTCGCGTTGACGTTGACACGGGATCCGATGGCGCTCGCCGTCGTCACGGCCGCCGGGACGCTGCCGTGGCTGCTGTTCGGGGTGCTCGGCGGTGCTCTGGTGGACCGCTGGGACCGCCGCCGCGCGATGTGGGTCACCGACGCCGCGCGTGCGGTGCTGCTCGCCGTACCCGCTGCGGCGGCCGCGCTCGACGTGCTGAGCATTCCGCTGCTGGCGGCCGTCGCGTTCCTGCTCGCCCTCGGCGGGCTGTTCTTCGACACGGCGGCCACGGCGTACCTGCCGGATCTGCTCGGCCGCGACCCTGCCCAGCTAGAACGTGCCAACGCTCGTCTGCGCGGCGCCCAGACCGCAGCGTCCGGCTTCGCCGGGCCACCTGCGGGCAGTGCGCTGCTCGCGCTCGGCCGTCCGGTTCCGCTGCTCGCCGACGCGGTGTCGTTCGCGCTGTCCGCGCTGCTCGTCCGGTCGCTGCCCGCCATGTCGCCGCCTGCCGCGAGCGCCCGCGAGTCGCTGCTCCGGCAGGCGCGGGCCGGGGCCTCCTACGTCTTCCGGGACCGGCTGCTGCTCGGGCTCGCGCTCCGTCCGGCGGTCGGGAACGTCGCCTTCCTCGCGGTGGAGACCGTCCTGGCCCTCTTCGCCCGTGAACGTCTCGGCCTCGGCGCCTTCGGCTTCGGCCTGCTCCTCACCGCCGAGGCCGCCGGCGGCCTGCTCGGCGCGGGCATCGCCTCCTTCCTCGGCCGGCGCCTTGGCACCGGCACCGCGCTGACCTGCACGGCCGCGGTCGAGGGCCTCGCCATCCTGGGGCTGGCCTCCGCCCCGAATGCGTACGTGGCCGGGTTCGCGCTGGCCGTCTGCGGGGCGGGCATGGGCGCCACGATGGTGCTCGGGCCGTCCCTTCGGCAAGCCATCGTCCCGGCCCACCTGATGGGACGGGTCGCCTCTACCTCCCGCATGCTCGCCATGTGCGCGGCCCCGTTCGGCGCCTTGCTCGGCGGCTGGCTGGCCACCACGTACGACCTGCGCACCCCGCTCTACGCCGCCGCCGGCCTCCTCCTCACCATGACCACCGTCACCGCGACCATGACCAGCAACCGCCGCGTCGAAGCAGCACTGCGCAGCGCGCACCCGGAAGCCGACCCCGCCGACCAGCGCCCCGCCGAAGAGATCGCTGTACAAACCGCATCCAGGTGACGGTCATCGCTGGCAGGTCACAACACCTCCGTCCACCACCGTCCGAGCGCACCAGCACGCCGCCCGCTCCGGCGCCCGGCGGGAAAAAGGGGGAAGCCGCTGGGACAAACCGGGTCGATCCCGCGCTGGCCGCCCGGCAGGCGGAGGTGGTCAGGCCGGAGAGTGCTCAGGCCGTTCCCGCGGCGGGTCAACCATCAAGATCCACCTGCCGGCGGACGGCCGCCGCCGATCGCTGTCACCGGTCCTGACCCCGGGCCAGTACGGCGACGCCTGATTCCGGCCGCTCGCCGCGCGCCATCCGGCTCCACCACTGTGGTCCCCGATAAGCGTTACCGGGCCTTACCGCGCAGGCCACCACTTCGGCCTCTGTCGCCCGGGCCCGCACACGAACCCGCGCACCACGCTGCTCTTGAACCATAAGCTGCTGATCACCCGTCCATCGGGCAGGGTGTGCTGGGCAGGACCGTTCACCGGCGTCATCCCGGCCTTGAGCAGGGATTGCCGGCAGGCGATGTTGCCGACTTCGACGCCCGCGTAGATGTCCGACAGTCCCAGGTGGTCGTGCGCCAGGGTGACGCCGAACGTGAACAGCTGTGCTCCCAGCCCCTGTCCCCGGTAGGCCGGCGCCAAGCTGCCGCCCATCTCGAACCGGCCTCGTTGCAGCGTGATCGCCACGAACCCCATGATGCGTCGGCCACGCTTGTTGATGAGCGCGAAGAATCTAGGGTCGACGGGTTCTGGTTCGTCGTCAAGCACACGGTTGAGAAGGTCATCGCGTAATGGCTCGTAGCTTCGCACGATCTCGGGCAGCCAGCCCAGCCAACGCTGCGCATCCGCATCGCACGCGGTTGCATCGGCTGCCTTCACAGCCCAAGGCCCGGCAGTCCTTATTTCGAACTCGTCGGCTTCCAGCACGTGGAGCTGTTTCGAGCAGGCGACTCGTATCATGATCGATAAGGTAGGGGAAGCGCGATCCCCCTGCATCGCGGTCGGATCTCGAACGAGGAACGAGCCCGCGCGCCTTCAAGCAGACCCTCGGCTGGACCACCCCCAAGATCCGCGACCCCGAGGCGGCCGATCGGTGGACCTGGCTCATCCTGGCCGCGCACACCCAGCTCCGCCTGGCCCGGCCCGGGACGCCCGCCCGGCTCACCCAACCAACACCGCGCGCCCTGTCACGACGTCAGACGCATCCTGGCCACCGGCGAGGCATTCGCACGTCCCGCTCACCACAAGAAGGGGACCAGACCCCGACGCACCACCTGATCAGCCACCCTCTACGACCGCTCGCTATGAAGCAATTTGCCGTGAGAGCGGAGACTGGAGTGCGCATCGTCAAGCCGATCGGCGATCCGGTGGCGGACTATGACCTGCGCTGGCAGCGGACCCAGGAGGCGGCCACCAGCGCCGTCCCCGGTTGCGAGCTGGACCCGGCCTTGCGCCCGCTGACGGAGCGCCTGGTCGCGGCCAGGGAGGACAAGGTGGGAGTGGCCTGGCGTTACCGCCTGGACGGCGTGGAGCACAACGGGGGCGAGTTCTGCTGGGTGGCTCCGGCCCCGCTGACCCGCGCGCCCGCCTGGTGGGACGATCTGCCCGCCGAGCTGCGGGAACTGCATGAGCGGCTGTGCGTGCTCGAATATCACCCTCGAGCGGGCGACGCCGTTGAGGTGAAGCTCGAACTGCGGGCGGGGTCGGCTCCGCTGTGGCTAGAGCATCGCGGGCAGCTGTTTCCGATGTCCATCGGGGTTGCCGAGTACTTCGAGCGGGCGATTGAGATGCGCGGGGTGTTCGGCTGGCAGGCGCTGTACTGCGACTGGAAGGACCAGCTCGACTCCACCCGGGAACGCCTCGCCGACTTGCGGCAGCTGTTTCCGTAAGGCGTCAGCCTGGCGACGCGGCACCGCGGACAACGTCGTCACCCTGGCATGACGTTGTCCGGCCGGTTTACGATCACCGGAAACTCTGTCCACGACGATCACCTGGGGGCCGCGATGCCAGTCGGCGTTTCGCGTTCGGGGTTTTTTAGCGTTCCTCGGCGTCCTCGTCCTCGCGGGCGCCGTGCTAGTGGCGCTCGTGGCCTTCCGCGGCACCGATGACCAGCGGTTCATCCGCTCAGCCGCAGAGATGGAGGCGTTCGCCCGCACGATGGGGGACGGTGACCGGCTCGGCCCCCGCACCGTCGGCGGAATGGACTTCGAGGAGGTCCGCCGCGAGCGCGGGGTGGTCGTTTTCCAACAGGGCGAGACCGTGGCCAGCCCCTACGGCTACGCCTGGAGCCCACAGGGCGATCCAGCCCGACTCCTTGAGGACGTGGAGTGGTCAGAGGATCACGTCGATCACTATTTCGAGCATATGCAGGGCGCCTTCTACTCCTGGGTTGGAAGGCGCTGACGCGCGGCCAGGCTTCGGTCGGTGGTGGTGCCGAGGGCCTGAACGTCCGGCCCGGTCGAGCCCCCGTACGTGGCGATCTTGTATTCGACCGCCGTGAGGGAAAGGGCCAGCTCACGGATCCGGCGGCGGATGGTGTCGCGATGTTCGACCAGCACATCGAGCCGCTCGGGCACCGTGTGCGCTCCGGAGTCGACGAGCGAGATGTAGTGCTGCAGGTCACGCATCGGCATACCGGACAGCCGCATCCGGGTGAGGAACACCAGGCGCCGAACCGCTTTGGCGTCGTAGACGCGATGGCCGTTGCCGTCGCGGGCCACCTCGACCAGCCCGGCCCGCTCGTAATAGCGCAGCGTGTGAGGCGAGATGTCGAGGAGGTCGGCAACCTCGGCGATCGTCATCGTCTCGGGCAGGTGGTCCAGGTCAGCGAGGCGGTGGATCGCCTCGACCGATAGCGGACCGTCGTCCCCAAGCGCATCGAGCGCCCTGCTCATCAGATCGTCGGTGGCCATGACCACGAGCCTAGATGGGCCGTGCCGATGCAGGGACACCCTCGAAGTCGGCGCTGCGGGCGGTCTCGGCCCACCGCTCGACCTCGTCCAGGCCGCGCCGGTAGGCGCCCGAGATGCGCTCGACGGCCTCGCGCCCCAGCGGCAGCCGCAGCGGCACCTCGTCGCCGTGCGCGAGGGACACGATGATCTCGGCCGCCCGCACCGGGTCACCTTCCTGGCGGCCGTCGGTCCCGGCCATGTCCGCACGGACGTTGGCGAGCAAGTCCCGGTAGGTCGCGGACGACTCGACGAACTCGAGCACGTCGCCCCCGTTGAAGCCGGTCCTGAACCGGCTGGGCTCGACGATCATCACCCGGATCCCGAACGGCGCGACCTCCCCAGCCAGGGCCTCGGACCAGCCTTCGAGGGCGAACTTCGACGCGGAGTACGCCGAAACGCCGGGGAACGACGTACGCCCACCCTGGCTGCTCATCTGCACGATCGTCCCGGTGCCCCGCTCGCGCATCGCGGGCAGAACCGCGCGGACAAGCGCGGCAGGGCCGAACAGGTGCAGATCCATCAACTCACGCAGCTGCGCGTCGCTGACCTCCTCGACCGCTCCGACCACGGCCCGGCCCGCGTTGTTGACCAGCACATCGATCTGACCGAAGCGGTCGAGGGTGTCGCGTACGAGGTCCGCGGCCGCGGCGATGTCTCGGGCGTCGAACTTCGCGATCAGGCAGTTGTCCGGGTATGTGGCCTCCAGATCGGCCACGCTCTCGGGCCGGCGCACCGCCGCCACCACGTGGTCGCCCGCCGCGAGCGCCGACTCCGCCAGGGCGCGCCCGAAGCCGCGGGACGCGCCGGTGATGATCCAGGTCTGTGTCGTCATGGCGGCAACGCTAGGACTTTGAGCGCGCTCGAACGCAAACCGACGTGACCACCAAAACGCCGGGAAGGCGACAAGGCCCGCCACCGGCGTGATCGAGGGTGCATGCCGTCATCTCGTCGCCGACAGGCTCGACATAGCCGGGCCCCGATGGGGCCTGCCCGGCGCCGAAGCCGTCCGCCACCCGGACGCCTGAACAGCAACCCGAGCGCGGCACCTTTCGCGATCTCAGCAACCGACTGAACGAAGCCTTCGGGACCACCGGTCCGAACATCAATTGGTGGGCGCGAATAGAAGAACCGCCAGAGTTAGGGCACGCCGAGAATGCGGTCAGCTCTGCCCCTGCCTCTCCATGCATACCCCGGCGACTTCCGTTCCACTGATCTGGGTGAATTCTAATTCTCTTATTCAAAAAGTACGCGGGGAAGAACGTTCGGGCTGCTGAACCGGCAGGCCGAAAGGACCGCCCGCACGGGTAGTCATCTGGGTACTCGGCCGCACCGGCGCTGGCGCCCACCCCCTTCCTGCTCCCGGTGCAGCGCACGACGCCGGGCACGGGGTGGGACAGGGCGCGGAGCAGAGGCAGAACACGGGGTGGGGCACGAAATTCACGTGAAGTCAAACAACAGGATCAGAAATTGACAGGGCGCTTGCGGTATGCCTACGGGAGCGCACTAACCGCCGGTCCGCTCACATCTTCAGGAATTGACAGAACGCTTGGCGGCATGCCCTCGGGGGCGCCGGATAATCGCCGACCGTTGCCGGCCGTCTCGGAATTGACATACGCCCGATGGTTGTCTACGGTCCGCTCGTCAGCTTTTCTAAATCGCGTCCGAAGGTATTCATGACTACATCCACGTTGCCGAAGTCCAGGCAGCAGTTGATTCTTGCCGTTCTCATGGTGTGTTCACTGCTGATCTGGCTGGACAACACGGTCCTGAGCACCACCCTGGAGACCCTCGCGGACCCGGTCCGTGGGCTGAACGCCGGCCCGGCCGAGCTGCAGTGGGCCACCGGCTCGTACACGCTGGCCTTCGCCACCTTGATGTTCACCGCGGGTGCGCTGGGCGACCGCTTCGGCCACCGGGTCGTGCTCGCGACGGGCCTGGTGGTCTTCGCCGTGTCCTCGGTGTGGGCGGCGTACGCGGGCGACGCGGGGCAGCTCATCGCCGCGCGGGCGGCGATGGGCGTCGGCAGCGCGCTGATCATGCCGGCCAACCTGGCCATCCTCATGTGGACGTTCACCGGCCCGGCGCGGTCGACCGCGATCGCCATCTCCTCGACCTCCGCCGGTGTCGGCATGGCCGTGGGCCCGGTGCTCGCCGGTGTGCTGCTCGACCATTTCTGGTGGGGCTCGGTCTTCCTGGTCAACGTCCCGGTCGTGGTCCTCGCGCTGATCGGCATCGCCCTGCTGGTCCCGAACTTCCGCAGCCCCGTCGTGCGACCGCTGGACCCGGCCGGGATGTTGCTGTCCATCACCGGTCTCGCGGCGCTCGCCTACGGACTGATCCGCGCGGGTCAGGTGGCGGCCTGGGGCCGTACGGACGTCTGGGCGCCGATCGTCGGCGGGCTGATCCTGCTGGCCGTGTTCGTCCGCGTCGAACTGCGCAGCAAGCTGCCGAGCTTCGATCCCCGGCTGCTCGCCCAGCGCGCGTTCGGCGGCGGCAACGTGGCGCTCGGCCTGCTTCTGTTCGCCGTGTCCGCGGTCACCTTCTACAACGCGTTCTACCTGCAGGGCGCGCGCGGCTACTCGCCGATCGAGGCGGGCCTGGCCGGCCTCCCGACCGCGCTCGGCGCGATCTTCGGCGCGCCCGTCGGCGCCCGCCTGGTGCGCCGCTGGTCGCTGCGGCTCGTCGCCGTGCCGGCGCTGATCGTCGCGGCGCTGACCATGGGCGCGTACGGGCTCTTCGGACTGGGCACGCCCCTCCTCTGGATCGAGGTCGTGCTGCTGGTCCAGGGCCTGTCCATCGGCATGGTGCTCGGCCCGGTGACCGCGGCGCTGATCAGCACGCTGCCGCTGGAGCGGGCCGGTGCCGGGGCGGCCGTCACCAACACCGTGCGCCAGACCGGCAGTGTGCTCGGTATCGCCGTCGGCGGCACGATCATGTCGATCGGGTACCGACGCGCGATCGAGCCGTCGCTGGACGGTGTCCCCGGACCGCTACGGGAGCAGGCGCGGGTCTCCGCCGAACAGGCGCGGCACATCGCCACCACGTCCCACCTGCCCGCGCTCGGGCACGCCGCCGACGACGCGTACGTCCACGCCATGCATGCCGGCGCGGTCTGGATCATGTTCATCGCGCTCTTCGGCGCGGCCGTTCTGCTGCGCGCCCTGCGCTCGGTCCGCAAGCCCGCGGCTGCCGGGGGCGCGCCGGAGCCCGCGCGGGACGGCGGCCCGACCACGGACGAGACGGCCCCCGGGCCGGGACCGAGGACCTGACCGCCCGCGAGGGCGGCGACGTGGGCGCCCGCTGACGCCATGGGAACCAGGCAGAAACTCCCCGAGACGCGATCGGGCAGTCAGGCCACGTACCTGCCCGACCGGCACATGTTCGCCCTGTGGACCTGGGCCGACGGCGCCGTGGGGGCAGCCCCGCCGGTCGGTGACGTCGAGACCGTCCCCCTGGTCGTCCCGACGCCGGACCTCGGCAGGCTCAAGGTGTCCGACGTCGACTGCGTGCTGATCGAGCCGGACCGGCTCGCGGCCGTGCCCCTCGACTCGCCCGGCCGGTCGGTGGACGTCTGGCGGTCGTGGATCGCGGGCGGCGAGTCGGCTCTGCCGATCGCCGCGCACGCGGTCCCCGACGCCACCGGTGTCGCCGTCACGACGCCGGAGCACGCGAGCGGCGTCTTCCGCCGCACCACCTCGGTGGGGGCCGAGATGCGCGCGGCGCTCACCGCCAAGCTGCGCCCCTATCAGGTACGCGGGGTGAGCCGGCTGCGCGAGACCATCGAGACGCACAGCGGCGCGGTGCTGGCCGACGAGATGGACTCGGCAAGACCCTGCAGACCATCGGCTGTGTCGCCGGACGGGCCGAGAAGGGGCCGCAACTGGTGGTCTGTCCCACGTCGTTGGTGGGGAACTGGGCACACGAGATCGCGCGGTTCGCACCCGGCCTGCGCACCACGATCTGGCGCGGCGGGCCGCTGCCCGCGGTGGACAGGGGCACGGTGGTGCTGTCTTGGTCTCGGAATGGGGTCGCTGGTTGTAGACCTCGCGGATGAACCGGCCGATCGCGGTGTCCAGTTCGGGCAGGGTAAGGGCGGCTTGCCCGGCCCGGTCGCAGGTGCCGCGCGGTGCGTAGCCGGGCAGGTGGGCCAGGCACATCTGGTTGACGGTGCCGATCAGCCGCTCGATCTTGCCGTGGCCGTGCGGCTGGCCCTTCCTGGTGAAGACGGGTGTGACCTTCAGCTCGGCCATCACCTGCTGCAGGTGTGCGGAGGTGAAGTCGGCGCCGTGGTCGAGGTGCAGGATCGACGGGATGCCGCACACGTGCCAGGACGGTTCGGTCTTGCGCCAGATCGCGTGCCGCAAGGCCAGCGCGGTGCTCAGCGCCGAGGGGGCTTCCAGGTTGACGGCGTATCCGGCGATGGCGCGGGAGTGGTCGTCCTCGATCACGGTCAGCCACGGCCGGGCGGGGCTGCCTTTGTCGTCGACCACCGAGATGTCCAGCTCGGTGTGGTCGGCCTGCCAGATCTCGTTGGGCTTGGCGGCCTCGCGCCGGTAGACCAGCTCATAGGTCTCGCGGAACTTCTTGCTGCCCTGTACGCCGAGGGTGACCAGCGCCGGGTCCAGCGAGCTGACGATCTTGTGCACCGTCCAGTACGTGGGGATCGGCCAGTCGCGGGTGGCGGCCACGGAAGCGGCCTTCCGGTGGATCGGGGCCGCGCTCGGCCGCGGCGTGTGCAGCGCCATCCCCTCGATGAAGGCCACCAGCTCTTCGGGAATCGGCGCAGCCCCTTGTCCTTTCGGCCGGCCCGGGCCAGCGCCTCCAATCCACCCTGCCGGTAGGCCGCCAGCCAGCGCTGCAGCGTCCGGTAGGTGACACCGCTCTCGCCCTGCCCCGCCGCCAGCCGGGCCAGCGGCACGCCCTCGTGCAGATGTGGGGCCAGCAGCTCATAGCGGGCCATCGCCGACCCGCGGCCCGTCCCGGCGGCAACCCGCCCGGATCGGGCCGGGGGGCTCACGGCCCCGGCTCCTTGCGGCTCCTGCCTCGCGGTGCTCACCATCTCATCGTCGGCCCCCCCGCGCCGCACAGCCCACCCGCCTCCAAGCCACACTCATGCCACAACCGCGGCCGAGCTTCTTAGTGCCGTGACCCTGGCGATCGAAAAGGCCCTGTACCGCGTTCTTCGTGCAGGTTGCCCAGCCGGTTCCAGAGGGTGACGACGGCGTGTCCCGGAGTCGCGCGGTCCAGCGCGCGTTCCCCGTCGGTCAAAGCGGCGACCGCCTGCGCCGAGTCGTTCGCCGCAAGGTGAACCATGCCGAGAGCGATCAAGGCTTCGGCCTCGGCCACCGGTGCCGCGTCGGCGGTGAGTCGGGAGCGGGCGGCCAGCGCCCAGCGCAGCGCCTCGTCGAGGTCGACGAGTTGCACCGCGGCGCGGGCCAGGTAGGTCTCGCACTCGCTGATCTCCGCCGGGCTGGCCAGTTGCGTGAGCCGGTCGTGCGCGTCCAGGAGGAAACTCACGGGCTTGACCCAGGTCGGCAGGTTCGCCGTCCAAGAGCAGTTCGCCGTAGAAGGTGCGCAGCACGGCCAGGTTGCGCTGATGGTCGGTTTCGCCGAACAGGGCCAGAGCGCGGTCGGCAAAGGCACTGGCGTCGGCGCTGTGGCCTTGGTAGTGGGCGGTGACGGCGGCATTCCAATAGGCCGAGCCTCTGGCCAGCGGACTACCCGTGCGGTCGGAGACGTCGATGAGGCGTCGCAGCAGTCTGGCGGCACGCACCAGGTCGGCTCGGTGGATGTAGACGCCGGCCAGGGTGACGCCCAGCCGCACTGCGCTGTCACTCCATTGCACGCCCAGATCCTTGAAGGTGGCCATCGCTCGTTCCCCGAGGTCGACGGCATAGCCGTAGTCGCCGAGATCCCGGCTGCAGCGCAGAATGTCGGTAGCCCGTTCGGCCCACAGCGCGGTGCCCGGCACGGCGGCCTCCCACAGGGCTTCGTAGGTGGAGAGGGCCTGCTCGGTGCGGCCCAGCAATTCCAGCGCGCAGGCCCGGCCGAGTTCGGCCCGCGCGTGGTACGCGGGCGGGGCCGGATCGCGAGACTTCCTCGAACTCGTGCAGAGCGTCCTCGGTGGTGGCGTGCTGGAGAGCCAGTTCGGCGAAGGCGAGCCGGCGTTCGGTCTCCTGCCACAGGTCCGGCTGCCGTCCGGTGGCGAGGTAATCGAACGTGGTGCCGAGCTGTTCGGCCAGATGCCGTAGCACCTCGGGTGACGGACGACGCCGGCTCGACTCGATCAAGGACAGGTAACCGGCCGACAGCGGGCCGGGCTTGACCAGTTCCGCTTGTGCATTACTGTTGCGCTGCCTCCCACTCAGGAGGCTGCCTCACCTAACGAAAGGCGCTTTGGCCGTGACGATTCAAGACAGCAAGATCGAAGCCATCGGCAGGTTCTTCACCGCGTACGCCGCCCACGACCTGGCCGGCATCCGCGAGGTGCTGGCCGATGACATCGAGTGGACGATCCCTGGACACCACCCCCTGTCGGGCGTCAAGCGCGGGGCGGAGGAAGTCGTGGCGTTCTTCACTGAACTGGGCAGGTCCGGCTTCCAGGCCGACCCGTTGTTCCTGGAGGCCAACGAGGAGTACGTCGTGGACATCCACCGTGGCTGGACGACCGAGGGCATCGGCAAGGTCGACACCCTATGGGCACTGGTGTGGCACTTCAACGCCGGTGGCAAGGTCGACCGGGTGGTCAATCTCTCCGCCGACCAGCACCAGATGGACGCCTTCATCTGGGACAACTACTCTCTGGCCCCGCTCCCCGCCCGCCTGGTCGCTTCGGCGGAGTAAGCGGCGCGTACGCGAGCCACGGGAACGCGTCGGTCACAGCACCGGCACTATTGTCCCGCCCGGTCGGCGCGGTCCCGCGGCCACTGGACGTCGATCACTCGGCAGTGCCACATAGACGATCAGCCATGCGATGGCGGTCCCTGCTCGGACGCTCTACAGCCCGGCGTCGGGTGCCGCTCCCGGGCAAAAGCCGCACAGGTGGGCGAGGGGGACATCCGACTGCTCCTCGGGGGATGAAATGGACGCGTTCGGGGTCTCGGCACTACCCGGCCGTGGGCGAGTAGCCGACGTCGGCGTGCTCTGCGATCATGGCGGCGCGGCGACCAGGAGAACCCCTCGCCGGGGCGGTGCGCGACTCCGGCGCGTTATCCGGTACATCGCCACCGACGTCGCGCGGCGGCCGGCATGAGTGCCGCGCCGAAGGTCGCCGCCTTGCGCGGCGGGCATGTCACTCTCGCCGCGGCCGCCGACGCCTTCCTGGCCACGGCGCGCACGGCCAATCCCAACACTCACCGCGCCTACGCCTCCGCGATCGACCGCACCATCGACCGGCTCGGCCGCGACCGGCCGCTGGCCGAGGTCACCGACGCCGAGATCGGCACCGTGCTCGCTGACCTGTGGGGGACGTCGTTGCGCCAGACCCGTCCCGATCCCCAGCTGCCGAGCGCGCGGCGCATGGCGCGCGACGGGAAGGTGCAGATCACGTTCGACGGCCGAACCGTGCGCGCCGCCGTGCACCGAGGTCGCGGCACCACGGTGGTCACGATCGAGGTCGCGCCGATGTCCGCGGGGGCGCGGCGCATCGACGACGATCCCCGCATCGCTCTCGACGTGCAGGGCTTCTTCCTCGCTTCGGCGGGCGGCGGCCAGGCGCCCGCCGAAGCGAGGGCGCAGCGCTGGATCGTGCTCAACTCCCTTGATCCGACCGCCTACTTCACGGTGGCCGAGTGACCCGGCCGGCCTGAGGAGCGGGTAGAGGTCGCATTCGCAGGGCCCTTCGGTGGGTCCCCTGCCGTCGACCTGATGGGGCACCGGCCGAGATCGTATGGGCCGGGTTCATGACGCGGGGGCTGGTGCGGCTGATCGGGTTTGCGGACGTGGGAGGCGGAACAACCGGTGCAGTCGGCGCAGGGCCTGTTGGTCGCCGGAAGCGGAGGCGACGCCGTTGCTGATCGCTTCGGCGAGGGTTGACCGGCCGGCGGCGAGGTCGCGGAAGACCTCGCCGCCGATCGTGAGGGTCACGTCGGGGTGCTGGGCCGGGCCGTGCACCGTTTCGATGGTGCCGTCGTCGATGCGGGCGTAGAAGATCTCCTCCTCGACGCGGAATTCATACAGTGCGTGCAAGCCGGTGGCCGCCTCGGCGTCGAAGCACGCTCTCAGGCCGAGCACGGCCCAGCCGGGGTGGAAGGTCTCCTGTTCGAGGGGTTCGTCCATCGCCCATTTCAGGCCCCATCGGGCCAAAGCCAGCACTGCGGGGCCGAGCTCCTCGCCGGCCTGGGTGAGGGCATAGGCGGCGGTGCGGGCCGGTGGAGGGAGGGTGACCTTGTGGACCAGTCCTTCGCGTTCCAGATGTTTCATCCGTGCGGCCAGTAGACCGGTGCCCAGGCCGCGCAGGCTGTGTTGCAGGTCGCCGAAGCGTTTGGGGCCGGTCAGCAGCTCGCGGATGAGTAGCAGGGTCCAGCGTTCCCCGACGAGGTCGAGGGTGCGCGCGGTCGCGCAGTACTGGTTGTAGGTTCGCTGTTCCACTTCAGCATTCTAATCCTGAAGCTTCTTGTTATTGAACTGAAAGGCGTGGGCCTCCAAGAGGAGGCGGGCCAGATCCTGCGGGTGGGTGAGCATCACGTCGTGCGGGCCGTCCAGGACGATGGTCCGGTAGCCGATCGCCGCGGCGAACTGGTCGAAGGCATAGGTCTGCGGCCGGCAATAGATGCCGGTGCCCGGTATCCGGTTGATCGCTCCGCTCAGCCGGGTCGTCTCGGTGAAGGTGCGCAGGGGCTGGGGGCGCAGGCGCGGGGTGAGCCAGGCCACGTCGTCGGGGTCGGTGATGCCGAACATCGCCGGAGCTGGGGCGGGGACCTGGTTGCCTGCGCTGGTGCGGGCGGCGGCCTGGATCGCGTGCACGAAGGCCGCAGGCGCCAGGCCGAACATGCTGGCGCCGTCGTCGCCGGCCCAGCCGTCCACCAGGATGACGTGGTCCACCAGATCAGGCCGCAGATCGGCCGCCTGCCGGACGACCAGGCCCGCGTAACTATGCCCGACCAGCACCAGATCGTCGCTCAAATCAGCTGCCAGGGTGTCGAGGGCCGTGAGGACCTCCTGGACGTGCGCGTGCAGGCCGATGTCGCCGTCCAGAGTGAGGGAGGGAGTGATGGTGCGCGCTCCCGCTCGGTGAAGGAACGGGGTGAGGCGGTCCCAGGCCCAGGGGCCGTGCCAGGCGCCGTGTACGAGGACGAAGGTGGTCATTAGTGTCCTTCCGTGCCGGCCATGGGGCGAATCAGGGGCAGAACGCGGCCGGCGAACTCTTCCAGGCCCGTGTGGTGGTCGTCGACGGCCAGGCGGATCACCACGTGGCGTGCTCCGGCGCCGGTGTAGGCGTTGAGCCAGCCGGCGGCCTGGTGTGCCGTACCGGCGAACATGGCCTGGATGGTCTCGACGGCCTCCAGCGGGGCGTTGTAGTAGCGCTCGATGCTGGTTCGCAGACGCCTGCGCGCACGCTCGGGATCCTCGTCCAGGCACAGCGTCGCGTACAGCGCGGGGGAGAGCGTGCGGGCCGCGGACTGCTGGATGACGGCCAGGTCGCGAGCATAATCCGGTACGGCGGGCGGATAGGGCAGCCAGCCGTCGGCCAGCCGCGCCACCCGCCGCAACGCCGGTTCGCCGCCTCCCGCCAGCCAGATCGGCGGGCCTGCCGGCCGAGTCGGCGCAGGAGCCAGCCTCACGTCATGGAAGTCGAAGTGGCGCCCGGTGAAGGAGACCTCCTCTGCGGTCCACAGCCGCCGCATCGCCTCGATCGACTCCTCCAGGCGGCTGATGCGGCGTGGGAAGGCGACTCCGACAGCGGCGAACTGGGCCTCGGTGTTGGGGTTGGGGAACCCGCCGCCCATACCGACGATCAGCCGCCCGTCGGCGAGCCGGTCCAAGGTGGCGAGCTGGTGCGCCAGCAGGATCGGGTGGCGCAGCGCGGGCAGCAACACCGCGGTACCGAGTGTGATGCGTCGAGTGGCGACGGCCACGGCCGCCAGTAGAAGCAGTGGGTCGGCGCGTGGCCTGGTCACGGGGCTGTCGCCGGCCCAGACGGAGTCGAAACCCAGTGCCTCAGCGCGGCGTGCCAGGTCGATCAGCTGCTCCGGATCGTGGTCGCCGCGGACGGCCTGATCGCGTGTCGGCAGCAGGTAGCCGATTTTCCGTGGAGTCATGCGGTCGCCTCTCAAGGTCGTCAGGTTCCTGATCCTAGGCGTTGACTTCCTGATTTTGAAGTCTAAGATTCATTTTCGAGAAAGACGAACTGAGAGGACCTCATATGACGAGCGCGCTTTACACCGCACAGGCCTACGTGACCGGCGGCCGGGCGGACGGCCACGGGCGCACCGCCGACGGCAGGCTGGAAGTGGACCTGCGACAGCCCAAGGAGTTGGGCGGGGACGGCGAGGGGACCAACCCCGAGCAGCTGTTCGCCATCGGCTACGCCGCCTGCTTCGCCGCCTCATTGGCGCTGGTGGGCCAGCGCAAGCAGTTGCGCGCGGACGACGCGGCGATCGACGCGAAGGTCATGCTCATCCCCGCCGGCAACGGCGGATTCAAGCTGGGTGTCGAACTCGAGATCGGGCTGCCGTCGATCGCGGACGCCACCCAGGCCGGCGACCTGGTCCGGGTGGCGCATCAGGTGTGCCCCTACTCCAACGCCACCCGCGGCAACATCGACGTGGCGCTGGTCGTCAACGGCACGCGACTGTGACCTCCCGCCGCGCGATGGGTGCGCCTTCATGGAGAGTGCACCCATCGCGCGGCGTGTGCGTTGGGCGGAGCCGATCTGCTCCGGTCGGGCGGCCAGAGTTCCGCTGATCTTGTCGATGTAGACGCGGTCACATCCCAGGGCCTTGAGACGGTCGCAGGGACTGCTGGCGGCACCTCGCGGGACTTGGCGAAACGACCCAGCCGCTGAAAGCACTTCAGCGCGAGCGTCAACGCCAGCAGGTGCTCATCGGTGTCGGTCTTCACCCCGCCAACGGACGAGACACACCGTAGCGGGGCGAACACGGACACAACAGCGCCATTGGGCAGGAGCTGCGGCATGCTGATGGCGAGGAGATTCGGCGGGCGTCTCGACGACTTTCGGATGATTGGTCCGCAGCATGTTGATCTCTAGCATGCGGGCGATGTGAGCGAAGAGCCTTTGACCGTCGGAAGGTACGGACGGACCTTTCTGCGCACAATCTGCACGTCCTGCCCCAAGGGTTCTGCACACCGTCGTGCGAGCATCCCGGGCATGTCCAGATACGTGATGATCGCCGTGTTGGCGCTGCTGATGGCGGGTTGCGGCTCGGCAGCGAAGACCGCTCCCGAGGTGGCTGGATACGTCAGGACTTATCTGCAGGCGCACTCGGACGTCAAGCGGGTGGCGACGAAGGGGGTTCAGAGCGCCACTGTGGTCACCAAGGGGCAGGACCAGGACGTCTCCGCCGATCTGGGCGAGGGCTTGCGCGGGCGGCTCATTCGGACGGGCGATGCGGCGTACATGCAGATGCTGGGGAAGGAGGTGGCACCGGGCAAGGTCTGGGACAAGATCACCGAAGAGCACGAGCCGTACAACTTGCTCGGCATCGGTGTGGTGACGGGCCAGGCTATGACGCTGGTGAACAGTCATCGGGTGCACGAGATGCTGGCCGCTCGGGGACGGGTGAGCGGGCCCGCCGCCGAGCGGTGAGGAGGCGATGAGGGTCAGCGAGCGTACCCGCTCCGGCGCCTCCACGGCGATGAGCTGGCTGAGCAGCCCGCCCGCCGA
>NZ_JBSFVA010000045.1:0-66156 GCF_053592075.1 Nonomuraea sp. NPDC002799 | reverse complement strand
CGAGCTCGTCCGGCCACAGGATGCCCTGCGACATCGAGCCCATGATCAACAGGATCGGCGCGTCCGTCTCGGCGCCGAACTCTTCGCTCCAGATGCTGACGTTGTGCATGACTCAGAGCATGCCGTCCCCGGCCACGGGCGCCTTCTGTAGAACTACCAGCCGCGCCAGCTCCGTACGGGTGCCGATGCCCAGCTTCGGATAGATCTTGTACAGGTGGTACTCGACCGTGCGGGGGCTCAGGAAGAGCTGGGCGGCGATCTGCTTGCTCGACGACCCGTCCGCGACCAGGCCGGCGATGCGCAGTTCCTGCGGGGTCAGCGCGTCGAGCACGTTGGGGGGCGGGGCGGCGCCGCTCTCGCCTGCCGCCCGCAGCTCCTCCTGCGCGCGCCGCGCCCACGGCCGGGCGCCGGCCTGCTCGAAGATCTCCCACGCCATCCGCAGATGCGCTCGCGCCTGGCCCGGCCGCTGCGTGCGGCGCAGGCGCTCACCCAGCAGCAGGGCCGTCCTGGCCGCCTCGAACGGGTTGGTGTGCAGCCGCAGCGCCTCGCCGAAAGCCTCCTCGGCCGATGCGGCCAGGCCCCGGCAGCGGGCCAGCAGCGCGCGCGACTCGGGCGTCGCGGCGTGCTCGGCCGACCGCTCGTAGGCCGAGAGCGCCGCCCGCGCGCCGGCCTCGTCGCCCGCGCCCACCGCGGCCTCGATCCGGTCCGGCATGGTCCGCCACGCCACGGTCGGATGCCCCGCACCCGGCCCCGCCGCCGCGATCGCCTGGAAACGGTCGTACGCCGACGCGTAGCGCCCCAGACACAACTCGAGCATCGCCAGCGCGTACGCGGCCACCCCCGCGCGCAGTCCCACCCGATGCGGCAGGGCAATGGCCAGCGCCTCGCGGGCCTGCCGTTCGCAGAGCTCCTCCTCGCCGCGCAGCGCCGCCAGCACCGCCAGGTTGGCCAGGTGCGCGGCCACCGTGTTCTCATACCCGGCCTCCCGCGCCAGCGCCAGGCCCTCCTCGGAGACGGCCTGGCTGCGCGCGAGCCGCCCGGCGAGGCGGTCGGCGGTCGCCACGAACTCCAGCACGACGGGCAACTGCCCGGTCATCCCCGACACCCTGGCCACCCGGCCGGCCCGGGTGGCCAGCTCGGTGGCCAGATCCGACTCGCCCAGCGCGCTGGCCGCGGCCGTGGCCCACAGGTAGCCCGCCGCGTCCTCCAGCTCATCGACCCGCGCCAGTGCCCGCCGCAGCAGGCCGGGACCGGTGGCGTCGCCGTCCAGCGTCAGACCGATCCCGGCGACCGTGTCCCGCAGGAATCCCTCGGGGTGCGCGGCCGCCCGCCGGCCGAGCTCGACCATGGCCGCCGTGTCGCCGACGTACGAGGCCGCCTCCACGGCGTCGGCCAGCATGTCCAGGTTGTCGCCCGCCGCCAGGATCCGCACGGCCTCGGCGGCGTTGCCCGAGTTCAGCTCGAACCGGCCCCGGAGCTGGGCGATCTCCATCGTGAGCGTGATGTCCCCGCCGGCTCCTTCGCGGGCCTCGGCCAGCAACGATTCGGCCTGTCCCGGCCGGCCACCGAGCCAGGCCGCCACGGCGGCGTCCTTCAGCCGGACGGCGCGGGCGCGCGGCTCGGGGGTCAGCTCGGCGGCCCTGGTCAAGGCGGTGGCGGCGGCGCCGTACCCACCGCGGTCGCGAGCCCGTCCGGCGGCCTCCGCCAGCGCGGCGGCGACCGGCTCGGCCTGGCCCAGGGCGGCTCCGGCCAGGTGCCAGGCCCTGCGGTCGCCCGCGGTCAGCTCCGCCAGGACGGCGTGTACGTGGCGGATCTCGGCGGGGGCGGCCGCCTCGTGGATCGCGGAGCGCATGAGCGGGTGACGGAAGCGCACGCCGGTGCCCGAGACCTCGGCCAGCCCGCTCTCCTCCAGCTCGGCGAAGGCCGCCGCCACCACGGACGCCCCCGCCCCCGACCCCGCCGCCACCTTCGACTCCACCCCCGACTCCGACCCCGCCGCCGCCCCGGCCCCGGCCCCGGCCGTCAGCCGCTCGGCGGCGCGCAGGACCACTTCGAGGTCGGTCTCGACGGCGGCGAGCAGGGCGACCAGCCGGGCGGGGGCCGACAACCCGGTCACCCGGTCGCCGAACAGCCGGGCGCCGCCGGGCAGCGGGTCGGGCAGCGGTTCGCGGCCGGCGAGCTGCGCGGGCGTCAGCCGGGCGGCGATCTCGTCCAGGGCCAGGGGGTTGGCCCCGGTCAGTGTGATGAGCTCCCGTCTCACCGGGGCGGCCAGCGGCCCGTGCCGGGACTCCAGCAGCTCGGCCGCGGCGTCCTCGGGCAGGCCGCGCACGCTCACCGTGGACGGCACGCCCTTGACGGGAGCGTCGCCGCGGACGGCGAGCAACATCGCGATCCGTTCGGTGCCCAGCCGCCTGGCGGCGAACAGCAGCGCGTCGGCCGAGGCCCGGTCGGCCCACTGGAAGTCGTCGACCACGCAGATCAGGCCCTCCGGACCGGCGGCCTCGACCAGCAACGACAACACGCCGGCGCCCAGCAGGAAGCGGTCGCCCGCGCCGCCGGCGGCCTGCCCCAGGGCCGCTCGCACGGCGTCGCGCTGCGGCCCGGGCAGCGCGTCGAGCAATCCGGCCACCGGCCACACCATCTGGTGCAGCGCCGCGAACGCCAGGTCGGACTCGGACTCGACGCCGCCGGTCCGCAGCACCCGCATCGCCCCGCCCCGCGCGGCCGCCGCGTCGAGCAGGGCGGTCTTGCCCGCGCCGGCCTCACCCCGGAGCACCACCGCCCCGCCGCGGCCATGGCGAGCCTGTGCGATCACCTCGTCGAGCGCGCTGCTTTCCGCAGATCTGCCGTAAAGCATAGAAACCAACTGTAAGGGGACGCCAGCCCAGAAACTCCGCCGTAACACCGGTGCGAGCCGATCGAACCCCCGCAGCCTGCCAATGAAAATGGAAAGGCTGTTCCACTTGGGTAGGGTGAGGTCATGACCTCCACCGCGGAGCCCGACCCGCCCGCCGACCGGCAGCCCGGACCGGGACTGCGCTCCGACGCCGAACGCAACCGCGAACGCATCCTGGCCGCCGCCCGCCGCCCGCCGCCTGTTCGCCGGCCACGGGCTCGGCGTCTCCATGGCCTGCGTCGCCCGTGAGGCAGGCGTCGGCAAGGCCACCCTGTCGCGTCGCTTCGCCACCCGCGAAGAACTCATCACCCGCGCCAAGGCCGGCGGCCACCTGCGCGAGGACTTCACCGACCAGGACATGGTCGTCCTGCTGATGGCCAACGCCGGCGTCGTCGCCGCCACCGCGGACGCCGCGCCCGGCACCTGGCGCCGCCTGGTCGGCCAGGTGCTGCGGGCCTGGGCCGCTCCCGGCGCCGACCTGCCCCCGATGGAGCCGGCCCCCGCGCCGACCGCGCTGTATCGCGCCATGGTCCGCCTCACCCGCCCGGCCACCCACAGCGGTGAAGACGCGGAGCGTGCGGGCGGCCGGTGAAGCGGGGGCTGCGTCGCGGCGGCAGGTGATGCGTTTCCGATCGTGCGTGCGGTGGGACAGACCTCGCATGGACGACGTGTGGGACGTGGCGATCGTGGGAGCGGGACCGGCGGGCTCGGCGGCGGCGCTGCGGGCCGCCCAACTACGCCCGGAGCTGCGCGTGCTCCTGCTGGACAGGGCCGACTTTCCCCGTGACAAGCCGTGCGGCGACGGCATCGCCGCCCACGGGCGCGACGAGCTGGCCCTGCTGGGTCTGCCCGCGCTCATCGACGACTACCGCCCCACTCCCCGCCTGACCGTGGTGTCGCCGGGCGGGGTACGGGTCTCCGCCGAGGCCGCGCGGCCCAATCACGTGGTGCCGCGCCGGGTGTTCGACGCTCGCCTGGTGGCCGCCGCGCGGGCCAGAGGAGTCGAGGTACGCCGCCACCGCGTCAAGGATCTCGTCTCCGACGGGTCCGGGGTGGTCATCGACGGGCGGCTGCGGGCCCGTACGGTGGTGGCCGCCGACGGGGCCGGCTCGGTCGTGCGCCGCCTGATCGGCCTGGCCGCCGCCGCCGACAAGCACACCGCCATCGCCGTACGCGGCTACGCCGACGTGCCCGAGGAGGACGATGTCCAGCTCATCGCCATGCAGAAGGCGGGCTGGCCGGCCTATGCGTGGTCGTTCCCCATCGGCGACGGCACCGCGAACGTCGGCTTCGGCATGCTGCTCCCCCGGCTGCGCGCCGCGGGGGCGCCCGGCCGTCAGGTGCTGCACGGCAGGCTCGCCGAGTTGCTGCCCGACCGGCCCGCCCGCGATCTGCGCGCCCACCACCTGCCGCTCTCGACCGGGCGGCCGACGCCCGGCGCCGGCCGGGTCCTGCTCGCCGGTGACGCCGCGGGGCTGATCAACCCGCTGACCGGCGAGGGCATCTACTACGCGCTGCTGTCCGGGCGGCTGGCGGCCGAGGCGGCGGTGGAGTCGCCGGGCGATCCGCTGGCGCTGTACCGGGGCAAGCTGCGCGAGGCGCTCGGACGGCACCTGCGCACCACCGACGTGCTGGCCCGGCTGGCCCAGTCCCCCGGCTTCATCGACGCGGCCATCGAGACCGCCGCGCGCCGCAAGGAGGTGTTCGACCTGCTGGTGGAGGTGGGGCTCGGGGCCGGGACGGTGCCCGCGCCGCTCGCGCTGGCCGTGGGGATGCGGTGGCTGCGCGGATCCCTGCGCGCCAGGCGGTGAACGGGTCGCAGGGCCATGCGAGTCATGCGGGTCACGCAGATGACGCGGTCACGCGGGTGACGCGGGCCATGCGGATCACGCGGTCACGCGGGTCACCCAGGCCATGCGGATCACGCGATGAGCGAGGCGCCGCCGGCGACCAGGAGGATCATGTCCACGGCCGCCACGGCGACGGCGGTGATGAACGGCACCCGTGCGGACCTGGCTGCCAGCAGCAGCCCCGTGGCCGCGAGGGCCGAGGCGGCGGCCACGGCCAGCCAGCCCGCCACGCCGGGGGCGGCGCCTCCGGGACCGAAGACGAGCAGGCAGGTGGCGGCCAGCAGCGGCACGGGGACCAGAAGCCGTACGCGGGCGGCGCCCATGCGCTGCGGCCAGCCGCGTACGCCGGTGTCCAGGTCGCCCGCGATGTCCGGCAGCACGTTGGCCAGATGCGCGCCCACCCCGAGCAGCGCGGCGGCCAGGACCGCCCACCACGCGGGCCACGGCTCGCCGGGCAGGCCCAGGGTCACGAAGGCCGGCAGCACGCCGAACCCCACGGCGTAGGGCGCCCACGACAGGAGTGTCGCCTTCAGCCCGAAGTCGTACGCCCAGGCCGCCAGCACTCCCGCGAGGTGCAGCGCGCCCGCCCGCCAGCCGGAGGCCAGCGACAACGGCACGCAGCAGGCCAGTGCCACGAGAGCGGCGATCCAGACGGCGCGCGCGCTCACCGTGCCGTCCACGACGGGCTTGCCCGCGCGCCCGGCCGCCGTGTCCCGCTCGGCGTCGACCGCGTCGTTGCACCAGCCGATCGAGAGCTGCCCCGTCAGCACGGCCGCGCCGGCCAGCACGCACCCGGCCGCGTCCCGCCCCGTGGCCACGGCCAGGGCGGTGACCAGCGCGGTCACGGCCGCGGTCGGGCCGGGATGGCACGCGCGCGCCAGCCCGGCGGCCAGCCGTCCCGGCCCGTCGCGGACGACGGCGGCGGCCGCGGGGTCGGGGTCAGTCACAAGGTGATCGTAGACCGGGCGATCGCCCCCGAGAATTCCCACGTGCTGCGCGTGGCTTAAATGACCAGTTGGACGGGAAACGTGCGGGGAGTGAGAGTTGTCGGCTGTCGAGGGAGAACGGCATGACCCGTATCGCCGCAGTCCGTTGTGCTTTCCCTCCCCATCGCTACCCACAGTCCGAGCTCACCGACATGGCCGCCCGCGTGTGCCTGCCGGAGAACGCCGACCGGCGCCTCCTCGACCGCCTGCACCGCAGCGCCCGGGTGGACCATCGCAACCTCGCCCTCCCCATCGAGCAGTACGAGAAGCTGAACGGCTTCGGCGCCGCCAACGACGCCTTCGTCTCGGTCGCCGTGGACCTGGGGCTCGAAAGTGTGAAGGCCGCCCTGGACGCGGCCGAACTGGAGCCGACCGACGTGGACATGATCATGTTCACGTCGGTGACCGGCATCGCGGCGCCCTCCATCGACGCCCGGCTGGCGGCGGCGCTCGGCCTGCGGCCCGACGTCAAGCGGGTGCCCGTCTTCGGCCTGGGCTGCGTGGCCGGAGCGGCGGGCATCGCCAGGATCCACGACTACCTGCGCGGCTGGCCGGACCACGTGGCCGTGCTGCTGTCGGTGGAGTTGTGCTCGCTCACCGTGCAGCGGGGCGACTCCTCCCCCGCCAACCTGGTGGCCAGCGCGTTGTTCGGCGACGGCGCGGCCGCCGTGGTGGCCTGCGGCGGCGGACGCGGGGCGGCCGGTCCCACCGTGGTGGCCACGCGCAGCCACCTGTATCCGGGCTCCGAGCACGTCATGGGGTGGCAGGTGGGCGACACCGGGTTCCGGGTGATGCTGGACGCGAGCGTCCCGGCGGTCGTGCGGCGGTACCTGGCCGACGACGTGCACGGCCTGCTGGCCGAGCACGGCCTGACGGCCGGGGAGGTGACGGCGTGGGTGTGCCATCCCGGCGGGCCGAAGGTGCTCGAAGCCGTGTCGGACGTGCTCGGCCTGCCCGCGGACGCGCTCGACGTGACGTGGCGCTCGCTGGCGGCCAACGGCAACCTGTCCTCGTCCTCGGTCCTGCACGTGCTCGGTGAGACCCTCGCCACCCGGTCGCCCGAGCCGGGATCCTGGGGACTGATCATCGCCATGGGTCCGGGCTTCTGCTCGGAACTCGTCCTGATCCGCTGGTGACCGCGCCCATGACCCGGCTGCTGATGACCGCGCCCATGACCCGATTGCTGGTGGCTGCCCTATGACCTGGTATCTGGTGCTCGTCGTGCTGGTCGGCCTGGAACGGGTGGCCGAGCTGGTCGTCGCCCGGCGCAACGCCGCGTGGAGCATGGCGCGCGGCGGTGCCGTAGCAGGTCAGGGACACTATCCGTGGATGGTGGCCCTGCACACCGGGTTGCTCGTCTGCGCGCCGCTGGAGGTCGTGCTGGCCGAGCGGCCCTTCCTTCCCGTGCTCGGCTGGCCGATGCTCGCCCTCGTCGTGGCGGCCCAGGGGTTGCGGTGGTGGTGCATCACCTCGCTCGGGCCGCGCTGGAACACGCAGGTGATCGTGGTGCCCGGCCTGCCGCTGGTGACGCGCGGCCCCTACCGGCTCCCGTGGCTGCGGCATCCCAACTACGTGGCGGTGGCGATCGAGGGGTTCGCGCTGCCGCTGGTGCACACGGCCTGGGTGGTCGCGCTGGCGTTCACGGTGCTCAACGCCGCGCTGATGGTGGTGCGGATCCGATGTGAGAACGCGGCTCTCGCCCTCGCCTCGGGGCGGTGACGGCGTGATCGACGTGATCGTCGCGGGCGGCGGCCCGGCGGGGCTGGCGGCGGCCGTCCACGCGGCGCTGGCGGGGATGGAGTCGGTCGTCGTCGAGCCGCGGGCCGGGCCCGTGGACAAGGCGTGCGGCGAGGGCGTCATGCCGGGCGGGGTGGCGGCGCTGGCGGCGATGGGCGTGGAGGTCGAGGGGCGCGGGTTCCGCGGCATCCATTACCTCGACGGCCGGCGGGAGGTGCGGGCCGCCTTCGCGGCCGCTCCCGGCCTGGGCGTACGCCGGACGCACCTGCATGCCGCGCTCGCGCGGCGGGCCGCCGAGCTGGGCGTCAAGACGATCACCGGCAAGATCACCCGCGTCGAGCAGGACCGGGACGGCGTGACGGCCGCCGGGCTGCGGGCCCGCTGGCTGGTGGCCGCCGACGGGCTGCACTCGCCGCTGCGCCGCTTCCTCGGCCTCGACCTGCCCGCGCGCGGACCCCGCAGGTACGGCCAGCGCAGGCACTACAGGATCGAGCCGTGGACCGACTTCGTCGAGGTCCACTGGTCGGGCGTCGGCGAGGCGTACGTCACGCCCGTCGCCGGGGACCTGATCGGCGTCGCGATACTCAGCTCGGTGCGGCGCGGCTACGACGAGCACCTGCGCGGCTTCCCCGGCCTGAGCCGCCGTCTGCGCGGCCCGGCCGTCACCCCGGTGCGCGGCGCGGGCCCGCTGCGCCAGGCCGTGCGCGCCCGCCGCGCGGGACGCGTCCTGCTGGTCGGGGACGCCGCCGGCTACGTGGACGCGCTCACCGGCGAGGGCGTCTCGCTGGCCGTGCGCTCGGCCGAACTGCTGGTCAGGTGCCTGGCCGAGGACCGGCCCGAGGACTATGACGGCGCGTGGTCGCGGTTGTCTCGCACGCACCGGCTGCTGACGGGCGCGCTGGTGCAGGCCGCGCGCCGCCCCAGCACGGCCCGGCTGGTGGTGCCCGCCGCCCGCCGCCTGCCCGGCCTGTTCACGGGCATCGTCAGAACCCTCGCCTGACGTCGCCATTCGCAGGCGTCTTGTCACCGGTCCGAAGGGGTGGAGATCTTGTGGACGGTGGTGTCGTCGGGGTCCAGCCGCCGCCCGTCCGCGGACAGCACCTCCAGTGCGCGGAGGCGATGTCCCTGCCGGTCGACCAACTGTGAGTGCGGTTCGCCGGGGGCGAAGAAGTGCTGTTCGCCCCACTGCCGCAGTGCCACGATGACGGGGAAGAGCTCCTTGCCCTTCGGGGTCAGGACGTAATCGCGGTAGGCGCTGCCGTCCGAGGCCGGCACGGATTCGAGCACACCGCCGGCGACCAGGGTGCGCAGACGCGCGGTGAGGATGTTCTTCGCCACGCCGAGACTGCGCTGGAACTCCCCGAAGCGCCGGCTTCCGTCGAAGGCGTCCCGCACGATCAGCAGGGACCACCAGTCACCGATCGCGTCCACCGACCGGGCGACGGGACATTCGCTGTCGTCGAAGCGCGTCCTGGTCACCATGGCGTTCCCTCTCCCTCACAACGGTTGCAACATGCTACCAAAGAAGTTACCGTCCCTTTTGGTAGCAAGATGAAACCAGATAGGCGAAGGAGTGCCGATGCGCGACAGCGGTGCGGTTGTGACACGACGGACCGGGGCCCGAAGCAGGGAGGGTTCCGCGTTCGTCCTGTCCCGTGGCGTCGTCATCCTGTTCGCCGTCGCCTGCGGGGCCGCGGTGGCCAACGTCTACTTCGCCCAGCCGCTCCTGGTGACCATGGGCCACGAGCTGGGCATGAGCCCGGCCCTGGTCGGCGGCGTGGTCACCCTCACGCATGTCGGATACGGGCTGGGACTCTTCTTCCTCGTTCCGCTGGGCGACGTGGCCGGCCGCAGACGGCTCATCGTGGCCCAGTTGCTGCTCCTGGTGGTGGCGCTGGCCGTGGTGGCCGCCGCCCGCTCGGCGGCGATCCTGCTCGCGGGCATGGCCGCGATGGGACTTCTCGCGGTGGTCACGCAGACGCTGGTGGCCTTCGCGGCCTCACTGGCCCCGCCCGCCGGGCGCGGGCGGGTCGTCGGCCTGGTGACCAGCGGCGTGGTCATCGGCATCCTGCTCGCCCGCACCGCGTCCGGCCTCCTGGCCGATCTCGCGGGCTGGCGCTCCGTCTACCTCGCCTCGGCGTCGCTCACCGCTCTGCTCGCCCTGGTCCTGTACCGAGTGCTGCCGCGCCACAGTGACGCTCCGCCGGCGACCCTGCGCTACGGACAGCTCCTGCGCTCCACGATCACGCTGTTCGCGCGGGAACGGCTGCTGCGGCTCCGGGCCCTGTTCGGCCTGCTGATCTTCGCCGCCTTCAGCACCCTGTGGAGCAGCGTCGCGCTGCCGCTCAGCGAGGCCCCGTACTTCCTGTCCCACAGCGCGATCGGGGCGCTGGGGCTGATCGGCGTCGCCGGCGCCCTGGCCGCGACCGTGGCGGGCCGCCTGAACGACCGCGGGCTCTCCCGGCGGACCACCGGCATCGCCCTGGCACTGCTCGCCGCCTCGTGGCTGCCGCTGGCCTTCACCCGCAGCTCGCTCTGGGCCCTGGTCGCCGGGGTGATCCTGCTCGACCTCGCCGTGCAGGCGGTCCATGTCACCAACCAGACCCTGATCTACGCGCTGCACCCGGACGCGGGCAGCCGGCTGATCGGCGGATACATGGTCTTCTATTCGATCGGCAGCGCCACCGGCGCCATCGCCGCGACCTCCCTCTACACGGTGGCCGGATGGGGCGCCGTGTGCGCGCTGGGTGCCGCGTTCAGTTGCCTCGGGCTCGCGGTGTGGGCGTTCACCCGGCACAGCACCCCGGGCCGCACGGTGACGACCAGCCCGCCCGAGCTGAAGTAGACGTGTGAGCGGGTCAGCCACCAGCCGAGCGGGCAGAACGGCGCCTTGAACCACTCACGCAGGTCGTCCGCCTCGCGGATGTTGCGCAGCCCACGCCCAGCGGATCGACGACGAACGGCTCGTCGTTCATGAAGCCCTGCCCGGCGACGTTGACGGGACCGGCCTCGCACGACCAAGAAGCACGGTGCGCGGTACCGAACCGACCGGACGCCGCGAGCGCAAGAAGGCCCAGACCCGACGTGGCTATGCCAGGTCGTCGAGGAGGTCGTCGAGGGCCTTCGTGAGGGCCTCGACGTTGGCCGGGTTGAACCAGGTGGTGCGGATGCGTTCGTTGTTCCCGTTCGGTGTTTCGTGGTCGGCCGCGAGTCGGCCCAGGGAGCGGGTCTCGTCGCCCAGGGAGCGGCCGACGCCCTGGAAGAGGCCGCGGACGTAGCGGTCGGCGTCGTCGAGGGCGATGCCGTGGTCGGCGGCCCACGAGGCGAGAGTGGCGAGATACGCGTAGTGGGTGGTCAGCGTCCCGGTCAGCGCGGAGAGGACGTTGAAGGCGGCCTCGTCCTCGACGGGGAGCGCTCCGCCCATCCTTGCGAAGAAGGAATCCACCTCCGGATGCGACGGGTACACCACCGTGACGGAGCGGCGTTCGCGGATGGTCGGCAGGGGGATGGCACGGACCAGCGGGACGTTGGTGCCGAGCGTCCGGCGCAGGTCGTCGTTGCCGACGCCGGCCATCACATTGACCACGATCTTGTCGCCGCCCACCCGCACTCCGGCCAGGGCATCGTGCCAGTCCAGGCGGCGCACCGCGAGGATCACCAACTCGGAGCGGTCCATCACCTCCTGGTTGTCGGCGCACACCTCGACGCCCTCGTAACGCTCGGACAGCTCCGCGGCCGTGCGGGCTCCCCGCGGAGAGAGGAGCACCTCCGGCCAAGCGCCGCCCCCATGGCGCAGGCCCGTCACGATGGCCCGGCCGATCTCGCCCACCCCGATGATGCCGATGCGCCTCACTGTGTCTTCCTCCACAGCAGCGCGATCGCCAGGAGGCCTGCCAGGCAGGGGGCCATCCCGGCCCAGCCCAGTGTCGGCGGCAGACCTGTAGCGCCGGAGGTGTCCTTGGTGAGCAGCACGGTCAGCCCCGAGCTTGTGCCCAGCGCGAACATCACGGTCGTGGCGGGGCGGGCCCACCGCTTGCCTGCCGTGACGGCCCAGATCGTCCCGAGCCAGGCGAGGACGCCCAGCGCTCCGATGGCGGACAGCAGGACCAGGTAGGTGCTGACGGCCGAGTCGACCTGCGTCCGGGCGTAGGCGGGATAGCCAGCCTGGATGTGGTCGGCCAGCAGGTGGGAGGTGGCTCGGTCGGCGTACGGGACGATCGTCGCGAGGACAGCGAGCGCAAGGCCCGCATACATCGCTCCGAGCGCCCCTCGTGCATAGGGTCGCTTCGTCATCAGGGTGCTTCTCTCTTCCTCGGTCGATCAGGGCGATGCCGTGGTCGCCGCATCGAGCCCCCTGAGCCCAGGTGCCGGGGACGGCGGCGTCGATGCCGCCCAGGTCGGTCACGTCAGGCGCAGGTCGAGGGCGGCCAGGTTGTCGCGCAGGTGCGGGCGGCGGGAACTGCCGGGGAGCAATCGTCATGTGGATCGGATGAGTTCGGCTATTGCTTCTGTTGGTCCGCGTCGAGTAGTTCGGTGAGACGGCGAACCGCGAAGGAGACCAGCGGCTGCACCGGGATCAGTCGACATGGGGCGTCGCCGACCAGGACCTCCTCGATGCCGGCCTGCTCCTCGAATTCGCGGCCGATGGCGGGAAAGTATCTCCCGTTGTCGTTGCCGACGTCGAGCGTCTCGACCCACACCCGCTCGCCGTCGAGGTCCCGTGGGAAGCGACGGACCTTCAAGCGCGGGTTGGGGGTAAGTGTTTCGGCGTAGTGCAGGAAGGTGTTGCGGTCGTGGCCGACCCCCACAAGGAGGATGTGGCCCCCGAGGTCGTTCAGACGGCCGAACGGCGACGTGCGGCCGACCGCGAATCCGAGCGTCTGACGGCGAACGATGTCGGCTGCCTGAGCGCCGATGGCGGCGACGGACGCCTGCGGATGCGAGCTACGCACGCTCTCGGGCAAGGAACGCAGGAGTTCGGGGACGGCGCCCATGCCGGTGGATGGCAGGTCGGGATGGAAGGTGGGTACGGCCGCGCGCCGTTCGATCACCGCGGCGTCGGGGATACCGACGTGATCGTGGTCGGGATCGGTGACCTGCCAGGTGAAGGTGGGAGTAACGAGCGTTCCGGCCGGGCCGAGTACGGTGCGCAGACTGCCGATCACGGTGGCGGCTCCGCCGTCGACGCGGCCGATGCTGGACAGAGACGAGTGCACGATCACGGACATGCCCTCCTGGACCCCGGCCTTGCGCCATCCCTCCACCAGGTCGGTGCTGGTCAGCCCGTCGGCTCGCAACTCGGTCATTCGCATGCTTGAGGATCTCCGCCTTCAGGGTGCATCGTTCCGCCGTCACTTCGCCAGGGCCGCACGGAGGAACGCGAGGATCTCCGCCCGGGCGGCCTCGGCCTGTGGTTCCACCCCTGGCAAGGTGAGGAACGCGTGCCGCGCTCCCGGGTACTCGGTGATTCGCACGGAGGTCCCGGCCGCCCGTAGTCGCTCGGCGTAGCGGCGGCCGTGATCGGCGACCGCGTCCTGGGTCGGAACCACGAGCAGCGCGGGGGCGAGTCCGCTCAGGTCGTCCGCGTACAGCGGCGAGAATGCGCGGGCGTCGGTTCCCGGCGGGACGGCGAGCCGTTGCAGGAGCCGCAGTTGCGGCATGGCACGGGTCGGGCTGTATGCGTACTCGGCGATGGAGGGGTAGTCGTACATCGTCCCGGTCACGTCGACTGCCGGGTTCACCAGCACCTGCGCCTTGAGCCGCAGGCCGGTCTCCCGGGCCCGGATGGCCGTCAGGGCGCTGATCAGCGCGCCGAAGCTCTCGCCGAAGACGGCCGTGCGCGTCGGCTCGATGCCCCATTGCGCGGCGTGCCGCATCACATGCTGGAGCACGTCCCAGCCGTCGTCGGCGGCGTTCGCGAGCGGGCTGTCCGGGGCGACGAGGCGGTGTTCGACCGAGACGACGAGCGCGGGCAGCCGCGCGGCGAGGTGGCTGTTGGTCCAGTCGCACTGCACCGCCGTGCCCACGAAACTGCCTCCGTGAACATGAACCACGAGTGGCAGGTCGGTCCGGGCGGCGGCCTCGCCGTCGCCCGTCGCCACCGGCCGGTAGACCCGGACCGGGAGGTCGCGGCCCGGCAGCGCGACGTTCTGCCACTCGATCGCGGCCCCGGGGTCCGGCTCCCCGAGGATCGCCCGCGCCGCGCTGGACGCCCGCCAGCCGTTCTCGGCAGCGCGGTAGGCGATCAGTTGCTCGGTCGTTATCGCCGAGAAGTCCGGCTCCGGCGGCCGCTTCACCGCAGTGGTCTCGCTCATGTCTCCTTCTCTCTTCCTTTCCCGGCCGGGCCTCTCGGCCAGCATGCGCCCTATTATGCACGCACCGCGTGCAACATCAAGTGCATAGGATAGGCTCAGCCCTGACGAGAGGGGCGAGATGGCAGGTCGAAGGCGTTGGTCGACGGAGGAGATCCTGGATGCGGCGGCGGAGCTGCTGCGCACGAGCGACTCCGAGTCGTTCAGCGTGCGCAAGCTCGCCGCGACGCTCGGGACCGACTCCTCCAGCCTCTACCGGCACTTCCGCAACAAGACGGAGCTGCTGCGCGCAGTCACCGACCGGATCCTCGTGGCCGCGATGGACGGCTACCGCCCCGAGGGCAACTGGAAGCAGCGCATCACCGCCACAGCCCTGCGCCTGCGAGATGCCTTCGGCCGGCACCCCCAACTCGCCGCGATCTGGGGACGCTACGCGTCGGGCGGCACCGGTTCCCGGCTGTTCATGGAGGAGGTGCTACAAGCCCTGCGGGCCTCGGGCCTGCCCGATGAGGAGATTCCGCCCCGCTACCACCGGATCGCGATCCTCCTCGCCGCGCTGATCGCCTCCGAGGCCGGCATCGGCACCCTCACCCCCGGCGAGTACGAACAGGGCATGGAGCAGTTCCGCGTCGCGGTCCTCGGCGCCGATCCCGACCGCTTCCCCGCCCTGGCCCACTTCGCCCGCGAGATCCGCCCCCTCGGGGCCGACCGCCACGCCGCATTCGAAGAGATCCTCGCCGCCCAGCTCGCCCGGATCGAGGCTGCAATTCTCTGACGCGCCCTCTCCGCCTCCTGGTCGGCTTGGGACATGTTCAGGAGCAGAGGGCCGACGAGTTGCGGTTACGCCTGACACGATTGTCGCGATACCGGGATCGGAAGGTTGCACCGAGGGGGCAGATCATGCTGCGGGTTCACCTCACCAGCGAGGACGTCAAGCGCACCCAGCTGGTCGTCCTGGGTCCCCTCACCGAGGCGCAGCTCAGCTTGAGAGTGCTGCAGCGACGGGATCGGCCCGGGCTGTTCGGGCAGTGGCGAGCTCACGCGTCGAGGACGTTCGCACCGCAGTGGGCGGCGCTCGCCACGTTCCTGGCCACTCCCGAGGCCGGCATGGTCGACCTCTTCACCGTCGTCGGCGCGAGCCAGAGCTCAGAGGAAGGCCTCAACCGGATCCGCGAGTCCGCGACGGCGTTGCGAGCGGAAATCGGGTTGGTCCGCACGCTGCGCCCGCGACGGCCCGTTGTGCCCGCCATGGTGGACCGGCTGCTCAGCGGGGACCGCGAGGCGGTCGATGAACTCATCGTCGCCCTGCGGGAGATCTATCGCTCGAACGTCGCCCCGTACTGGGACGCCATCAACACCCACCTGCAGGTGCGGCGGACCGTCGACACCGCCCGGGCGGCTGAAGCCGGACTGGAAGGCCTGCTGCAGCATTTGCACCCTTCTCTCCGCTGGTGTCCTCCCGTGCTGGAGGTCGCCGGCTATCACCCGTTCATCGACGACGGAGACTTCCACCTGCGGGGCCGGGGGCTGCTGCTGGCGCCCTCCGTGTTCTGCACGACACCGCTCATCTTCACCGCGATCGACTCGTCACAACCCTCGCTGCTGATCTATCCGGCGGCACTCGATCCTGTCACCCTCGCGCGCATCTGGACCTCGGGCACCATCCAGCGGTCGCTCAACGCGCTGCTGGGCAACACCCGCAGCGCGGTCTTGGAGACCATCGCCGATCGCCCCATGTCCACGACCGACCTCGCCGGCCACCTGGGATTGTCCGTCTCCGGGGCCAGCCATCACGCCAAGGTGCTGCGGGAGGCGGGACTGATCGCCACTCTGCGGGACGGCAACAGAGTTCTGCATGTCATCACCCCTCTTGGCACCACGCTGGGAAACAAGCCCCTCTGATCGCAGCGCCTTGCCCTGGCGATGGGGCGCGTTCACGCCCCCGAAGCGCCCTGGCACCCGTTGCGGAACAACCTCCAGAACGCCAGCGCCGCCTCCCGCGTCGGGACCTGCTCCTGTGCGGCCACCCAGTGGGCGACGACGCCGACGAGCGCGCCGGCCAGGTAGGCGGCGTGCATCGGCACCGGTACGTCGTCCCACCCCGCGGGCCGCCGCCCGCCGGCGAAGCGGCCGGCCAGTTCGGCGGTCAGGCGTTCGCGCATGCGGGCGCCGAAGCGGGCGCTGCCGTGCGGTCCGAGCATGCGCGCGTACATGGTGGCGTTGGCGGCCACGTGCTCGAACAACTCCTCCAGCGGATCAGGCGCCCGGTCGCGGGGAGCGTCGAGGGGGCACAGGGCGGCCGCCCTGGCGACCGCGGCGACGGCGTCCTCCATGGCATCGGTGACCAGCGAGTCCACGTCGGGATAGTGCAGGTAGACGGTCGCCCGGTTCACCTCGGCGCGCTTGGCCAGCGCCGACATGGTGATGGTGGCGAGCTCCTGCTGCGCGGCCAGCTCGAGCACGGCCGCCTTGAGCCGGGCGCGGGTCCGTTGCGCGCGTGGATCATCCGAATGCACAGCACCAACTATACGACATCCATCGCCTATGCGACACATGTTGACTATTCAACACATGTCGCATACTTTGTGCGCTATGCGAATCGAGATCTGGGCTGATGTCGTCTGCGGTTGGGCCCACATCGGCAAGCGGCGGCTGGAGAAGGCGCTGACCTCCTGGGAGGGAGAGCCGGTGGAGGTGGTCTGGCGGCCGTACCAGATCGACCCGTCCGCGCCCGCGCAGGCGGTGCCCATGGCCGAGATGTTGCGCGACCCGATCGCCGACGAGGCGCTGCGCGCCTGCTCGCCCGGCCTGTCGCCGGCGGAGAACCGGGCGCGGGTGGCCGACGTGGCCGCCGCCGAGGGGCTGGGGGCGCAGTGGGGCTCCGGCTGGCGGGCCCCCACGCTGGAGGCGCACCGGCTGATCGCGCTGGCGTACGAGAAGGGCGGCGCGGAGCTGCAGGAGCGGGTGGTGGAGCGGGTGCTGCGCGCGCACTTCGTCGAGGTCCTGGACGTCAGCGACGTCGCCGTCCTGACCGCGATCGCGACGGACGCGGGCCTCACCGGAGAGGCGGGCTACGCCGATCCCGACCCCGCGCGCCAGACGCTGCCCGGCGCGGAGCTGACCCGGGAGCTGCTGCTCATCGGGAAGGCCAAGGGTGTACGCACCTCGCCGACGATCGTCGTGGGCGACCTCGCGCTGGAGGGCGCGCAGTCGCCGGAGGCGATCAGGGAGTTCCTGCGGGACGCGAGCCTGCGCACGCCTCGCCACCTGCCCGACGAGGTGCGGCGGTTGCGCTGGGCCGAGTCCCTGCTCGACCAGCGCGACCCCCTCGGCGCGCTGACGCTGCTGCGGCCCCTGCTGGCGGAGCACGGCGGCGACCGGGGGGTGCGGACGCTGGCGGCGCGGGCCTATTTCGCGTCGGCCCAGCTCAACCGGGCCCGTACGGCGCTGGAGTCCCTGGTGGCCCAGTCCCCGGACGACTCCTACGCCCGCCACCTCCTGGGCCGCACGCTCCAGCGCCAGGGCAGGCAGCAGGAGGCCGCCTCCCACCTCACCCTGGCCGCCACCATGACCCCGGACTACGCGGGTTAGGTGTACGTGGCGCGTCCTCGATGAACCAGCGGAGGCCGCGATCGTCCCGGCGAACACCGTGTACCGGGGTGAGGAGTGAGCGTTCGCACTTCGTCAGGAGGTCAGGAGCCATGCCCATGGTCTCGGCCAGCGGCTGGGTCGGGCGGCCGATGACCCGGGCCGGATCGCCTGGTAGCGCACGGGTGTCGCCGGCCTGAGCGCCGGTGGCACCGAAGACGTCAGGAGCAGGTGACGGTGAGCTTGCCGAGCGTTCCGGCGCCGAAGGCGGCGAACGCCTCCGGGGCCTGCTCCAGCGGGTAGGTGGCGGTGACCGGGACGCGCAGCGCGCCCGAGGCGGCCTGCTCGGCCAGGACGGTCAGGGTCTGCGGGTTCGGGTCGGCCATGATCGTGTGAACGGTGCCGTCGAGACCCTCGACGGCATCCGGGGTCAGACCCAGGGTGGAGGCGAGGCGGCCGCCCTCGCGCAGCAGCCCTGCCAGCTCAACGCCGTCGCCCGCCAGGTGCAGCACCGCGTCCACGCCTTCCGGGGCGAGCGTGCGGACCTGGGCCGGCCGGTCGCCGCTGAAGTCCACGGAGTTCAGCGTTACAGCACGCATGAGCTGCACCCTTCGAAGTGGAACGGGCTACCCGATTTGTCGTGCCCAGCGTAACGACAGAAACGGGAAGGTTGTTCCACTTCGACGGCGGAAGACGGTGCGGGCGACCGGGTGGGGCCCACAGGGCGATGGCATGTGCGGGTGCGGCGTCAGGGCGGGGAAAGGTCAGCGTCGCCCACGCCGGCGGCCAGGTGGCCGCCTTCTTCGGTCGCGGTCAGACCAGGGCGATATGCCGCTCGGTGGCCGGGGTGAGGAAGGGGTGAAGGCGTTCGGCTTCTTCCAGCACCGCGGTGGTGTCCGCCGTGGACAAGGGCCGGAACGGGGACACGAGCAGCGTGGTGCCTTTCAGGCTCCAGGTGCCGTGGACGAAGCCGTCGATGAGAAAGGTGGGGTGCACCATGGCCCGGCCCAGCATGACGCGCCTGCGGTCCTGGTCGTCGATGACCCGGGTCCGGTCGGCCAGCAGGTCCCGGCCGGTGCCGGCGATCTCGGACAGCTCCAGCCCGGCGGTCGCCTGGGCGAAGTAGGGCGCCCGTACGGTGCGGTCCAGGACGGGCTGAACCACCGGTCGCAACCAGCGGAAGTCGTCGGCACTGACCAGGTGCTGGGTGCTGCGCAGCACGGTGGAGCGCACCACGCTCCGGTCGCTCAGCAGCGACGCCAGGTGCTCATGGGAGAAGCCGGCGATCCGAGCCCAGAGCCCGACGTAGGGCCAGTTGGGCTCCTGCCCTTGCATCGCGACCAGATGTTCCACCACCTCGAGCGCCGGCCGGGACGTGCGGCTGATCAGCATCTGACGCTCCAGCAGCGTCCGGTTGAGGGCACGCAGGGATACGACGGGCACAGGGGCTCCTTGGGGGACGTCGCAGGGGCAGGGACCCCTGCCCCTGCTGGTTCAGCGGTTGGAGTGGGCCGCGATCCGCACGGACACGTTGCCCTTGTAGTCGCCCTTCAGCAACGACACGAGTGCCTGCGGCGCTCCTGCCAAGCCGCTGTCCACGACCGTGTGGGGGAAGACGAACCGGCCCTGTGCCAGCCAGGCGCTGAAGTGCTCGGTCCACGCCGAGATCTGCTCCGGCGTGTGATAGGTGGAGAACGGCAGCACCTGGACGCCCTTGGCGGCGGCCGCCGCCGAGTCGGCTCCGGGGAATCTGTCCGCGCCACCGCGGATCTGGGCCGACAGCGCGCCGCACAGGGCGAACCGGGCACCCGGTGCGGCCGCCTCGATCGCGGCCTCCAACTGCTCGCCGCCGACGTTGTCGAAGAACACGGTGATGCCTTCGGGGGCGAGCTCGTTCAGCTGATCGGCGATGGGGCCGTCGTGGTAGTCGAAAGCGGCGTCGAAGCCGAGCTCGTCGACCAGATAGGCGACCTTCTCCTTGCTCCCCGCGCTGCCGATCACCTTCGCGGCGCCGCGGCACCTGGCGATCTGGCCGGCCAGCGACCCGACCCCGCCTGCCGCGCCGGACACGAACACCACGTCGCCCTCGCCGGCCTTGGCGATCTCGGCCATGCCGTAGTAGGCGGTGGGGCCCTGGCTCAGGTGGTGCACCGGGCTCGGGAACTGGTCACGCCCGACTCTCTGGTAGGAGCCGGCGGGACCGGCCGAGTAGTCACACCAGCCCGCCATCGTCTTGACCAGATCCCCGACGGCCAGGTCGCCGCTGCGGGAACGGACGACCGTGCCGACCGCACCGCCCCCGATCCGCCGGCCGACGCTCCACGGCGGGATCGGCAGCTGCGAATCCGCTCGCATCATCTCCAGGTACGCCACCGACAGCCCCAGGTAGTCGGTGCGGACCAGCACCTCGCCCGCGCCGAGCTCGGGCAGCGCCACGTCGGCGACCTCGAAGTTGTCCAGGCCGAGCTCGCCCGTCAGATGCTGGGCCAGACGGACTTCACGGGCGGTGTCCGCCGTCATCGTTTCGCTCATGAGAAGAACCTAGAATCAATAGCGGCCACTTTCTGACCTCAATTGGAGGGAGTTTGGCGTCATGGCGAACACCAGCGCGCGCATGCTGAGACTGCTGTCCCTGCTGCAGCACCACCGCTACTGGCCCGGCGGGGAGCTCGCCGACCGGCTGGAGGTCAGCGCGCGCACGCTCCGGCGCGACGTCGATCGGCTGCGCGAGATGGGGCTACCCGGTGGAGGCCAGCCGTGGCGTGGCAGGCGGCTACCAACTGCGCCCCGGCGCCTCCATGCCGCCCTTGCTGATCGACGACGATGAGGCGGTGGCGATCGCGGTCGGCCTGCGCAGCGCCGCGGCGGGTGTCGTGTCCGGTATCGAGGAGACCTCGCTGCGAGCCCTGACCAAGCTGGTCCAGGTGATGCCGCCCAGGCTGCGCCGGCGCGTCGACGCGCTGCAGAAGTACACGGTCGCGGCGATGCTGGAAGCCCCGACCGTGCGCGCCGACGCCCTGGCCCTCATCGCTCAGGCCTGCCGCGACGACGAGCGTCTCCGATTCGGCTACACCCGCCATGACGGCGCCGACGCCATCCGGCTGGTCGAGCCACACCGGCTGGTGGCACTCGGCTACCGCTGGTACCTCATCGCCTGGGACACCGACCGCCACGACTGGCGCGTCTTCAGGGTCGACCGGCTCACCGATCCGACCGTCACCGGAGCCCGCTTCCGGCCACGTGAGCTCCCGGGCGGCGACCCGGCCCGGTACGTCCGCGACCAGATCAGCACGGTGCCGACCCGCTACGAGGTGGAGGTCATCGTCCATGCCGGCGCCGCCGTCGTCGAGCGGGCCGCCGGGCGCTGGGCAACGGTGGAACCCCTCACCGAGACGAGTTGCCGGCTGCTGATGAACGTCCACACCCTCGCCGACCCGGCCATGATCCTCGCGAGCGTCGGAACGGACTTCGAGGTGATCGGACCACCCGAACTACGCGACTACCTGCAGGCGGTCGGCCGGCTCTTCCTCACCGCGAGCACCACGCAGAGCTCCGCGCTCTTGAGTGGAGTGACGCGTGTCACGTCGCGTGATGTCACGTCCCAGCGATCGGCGGTGTCCTGAGGGCATGACCGAACAGAACACACCCCACAAGATCGTCGTCATCGGCGGCGGCTACGCCGGAACGCTCGCGGCCAACCGTCTGCGGATGCGCGCCGACGCCGACATCACGCTGGTCAATCCGCGCCCGGAGTTCGTCGAACGCATCCGGCTGCACCAGTTCGCGGCCCGTACCGGCGACGCCACGATCGACTACGGCACGCTGCTCGGCGAGGGCATCCATCTGGTCGTCGACAGCGCCACGAGCATCGAGACCGCCACCCGCACCGTGCGGCTGGCGTCGGGCCGCGCGCTGGACTACGACTACGTCATCTACGCGGTCGGCAGCATCGCGGCGACGCCGCCGCACCGTCGGGCCGGCCGCTGCGGATGAGCGGTTACGCCGCCGGGCCGCTCGGGGCGCAGGCGGCCGACACCGTGCTGAGCCGCATCGCGGGCACCGAGCCGGCGGTGATCGACCTGGCCTTCACGGGAGCGTGCGTCAGTCTCGGCCGGCGCGCCGGCATACGACAGATCGCCCGCAAGGACGACACCCCGGTGAACGTCTACGTCGGCGGCCGCATGGGCGCGGCGATCAAGGAGGTGACCTGCAAGTTCGTGGTGTCGAAGCGGATCCGCCGGGAGGCCCGCGAGCCGGGTTCGATGGGCTGGCCGAAGGGCGGCCCGCGTCCCGGGCAGCCGGAATCCGCCGCGCGGGTGGTCACCTCCCCGTGAGCACCGACGAGCATGCCGAGCGCTTCACCCTGTTACGGCCGCTGCTGTTCACGATCGTCTACGAGATACTCGGCTCGGTGACCGAGTCCGACGACGTGCTGCAGAACAGCTATCTGCGGTGGTCCGAAGTGGACCTCGCGACGGTGCGGGACACCAAGTCGTATCTGGCCCAGCTGGTGACCCGTCAGGCGCTCAACACCTTGCGGGCGAGCGCGCGCCGTCGCGAGGACTACGTCGGCTCGTGGCTGCCCGAGCCGCTGCTGCTCGCCGAGCACGACGCCTCGGCCGATGTGCTGCTCGCCGAGTCCGTGTCGATGGCGATGCTCGTGCTGCTCGAAACACTCACCCCCGATGAGCGTGCGGTGTTCGTGCTGCGCGAGGTGTTCGGCTTCGATTACCACGACATCGCCACAGCGGTGGGCAAGTCCGCGGCGACGGTGCGCCAGGTGGCGCACCGTGCCCGCGAGCACGTGCGGGCGCGGCGCAAGCGCTTCGAGCCCGTCGACGCCGCGACGACCGCGCGGATCACCGAGCGGTTCATGACCGCCACGGCCGGCGGTGACCTGGAGGGGCTGCTCGCGCTGCTCGCGCCGGACGTCACCTGGACCGCCGACAGCGGCGGCAAGGCCACCGCGGCACGCCGGCCGGTGGTGGGGGCGGAGAAGGTGGCGGCGGTCCTCATGAGCCTGTTCCGCGTGGGGCGGCTGGCTGACCTGCGGATCGAGATGGTCAACTGCAACAACACGCCCGCGCTGGTCCTCGGCGGCGAACGCCTGGAAGGCGTCTTCCTGATCGAGATCGCCGATGGCAAGATCACCAACTTCTACGCCATTCGCAACCCGGACAAACTGCTCGCGGTGGCGGCTCCGCGTCAGATCAGCCGGTAGGAGAAGCCGACCGGCCGCAACGAAGCAGGTCGCGATCGCGCATGAACCATGACCATGACCGACACGCAGGTGGTGATCGCCGGGGCGGGGCCGACGGGGCTGATGCTCGCGTGCGAGCTGCGCCTCGCCGGGGTCGATGTGCTCCTGCTCGAACGCCTCCCGGCCCCTCGAACGGTGGAATCGCGGGCCGGTGGGCTGCACATCCGCACGATGGAGACGCTCGATCAGCGGGGCCTCATCGACCGGATCCTCGATCGCGGACGGCGGAGGCAGGGCGTGCACTTCGCCGCCTTCCGGCTCGACGTGTCCGATGTGGCGACGCGGCATCCGTACGTTCTCGTCATCGTGCAGTCCGAGGTGGAACGGCTGCTGGCGGAGCGCGCGGGCTCGCCGGCATCGCCTTCCCCGGCACGCCGGCCACGATGACCGCGCTGCTCGGCGACGTCGAGCTCGCCGAGCCGCCCGCGGACGACATCTTCCAGGAGCGGCGCGAGCACGGCAGCTTCTCGGTGTCGTCGTTCGGCCCGGACTGGTACCGGGTGCTGACCAACGAGTTCGATCACGTCACCGACCGGACCGAACCGGTGTCCCTGGAGACCCTCCGCAAGGCCCTGCTCAAGATCGCTGGGACGCGTCGTCCGCGGCCAGGCCCCGGACCTGTTGCTCGACACCTACCAGGCCGAACGCCACCCGGTCGCCGCCCGCGTCCTGCAGAACACCCGCGCCCAGACCGCACTCTGGCGGGTGGACGATCACACCTCCGCCCTGCGCGAGATGCTGGGCGATCTCATCGGCATCGATGAGGTACGGCTGCGCCTGGCCGGTGCGATCACGGCGACCGACATCAGGTATCCGATGGAGGGGACGGACGACCTCCTCGGCCGGATCTGGACGCTCTCCGGACCGCCCTCACGACATGGCTCGGCCCAGCCGCTCCGCACGCCGCCGCCGAGCGGGTCAGGACGGTGTCGTGACCGGGGGGCGACTCGCCAGAACGCGTGGGCTGAGCCTGCGCCTCGGTGCGGCCGAGTCGTCGAGCGGCGGCCCGCTGTGAAGGGCTACTTCGCAGGGAGGCCGACCGCGTTGGCCGCGTCCGCCTCGAAGTACTCCGTCGTGGCGAAGGCGCCGATGTGCTCCTCGAAGAGGCTCCGGACGCCGTCGATCGAGTCATGGATGATGACGTTCACCGCCTTGGTCCCGTCGGTGCTCGCCACCGCCAGCGTCCACTTGGCACCCTTGGGAAGCCGGCCGTACGCCTTCTTGAGGGAATCCCAGAAACCGTCGTTGTCGGAAATCGTGGAAACAGCCATGACGTGCATCGTGGCATCCTCCTCATTGGCTCTCGGATGTACTCGGCAATTGCTGTGGAGATACTGTGCGGCGCCATTCTTGAAGTCGTAGATCGCGACCGTCTGAGGGTCTTCGAGCGGATCGTCCGAAGGCATCAAGAAGTGGGTCTCGCTGATCGGGAGCAGTTCGTAGTCGAGCTGTTCCGGTTTGTTGAGGAGGTGCGCCTCCATGGGATTCAGGGTGAATCTGAGGTGGAGCTTCCCGCGTTCGGCCGCCACTTCGTAGCGGGTGCCCGGGCGCTCGTAGGAACCTTCGTACCTGGACAGATCGAGGACCAGGGCCGGGTCGGGCTTCGGCAGGGCGGGGATCGTGACCGCGCCGAGGTCGGCCAGGATCTCGTTGAACACCTTCCGGTAGAAGCTGTCGCGCGGCCCGGCGTTCGCCAGCAGGGAGACGGCGATGTTCGATTCCGGCAGGATCCGCAGGCGGGCGCTCTGGCTGACCGCGCTGCCGTCGTGGGCGTAGACGGTTTGGCCGTGCCAATCGCACACGATGAGGCCGAGCGCCCATTCCGGCCCGAACATGTACGGGTCGGGTAAGGGGACCCGCGACTCCGTCATCTCGCGAATGATGCCGGGTGAGGCGATTCTGGTCCCGTTCGGCGCCTTTCCTTCGTTGAGGAAGACGGACGCCATCGTGAGCAGTTCCCGGGCTGTCGTGCTGACGTTGCCTCCGGGACCGAAGGAGCGTGGCAGGTGACTCAGCGGTGAGAGGAAGGGTCCCTCTTCGAGGGATCGGATCAGGTATCCGGTCGCGGCCCGATCCTGGTCCACGTGCTCGCGCCGGCTGCTCGTCGAAGTCAGTCCCAAGGGGTCGAACAGGCGATCCTTCATGATGTCGTCCCACCGCCTGCCGTCGATCACCTCCATGACGCGGGCGAGGATCGCGTAGCCCAGGGCGGCGCTGTAGCCGTGAGTGTGGCCCAAGGGGTGGACCTGGCGTGCGCCGGCGATGTTCGCCACCATGCGCTCGTACACGTCGTCGTCCTCCCCCGGGTCTCCGAAGCTCTCCTCGATGCCGTTGGTGTGGTTGAGGAGATGGCGGGGTGTGACCTTGGCGCTGACGTCGGGGTCGGCGACCCGGAAAGCAGGAAGGTAGGTCCGCACCGGCTCGTCCAGGGCGACTTTCCCCTCGTCGACGAGCCGCATGAAGGCGAGGGCGGTCCATGTCTTGGACACGGAGCCGCACTGGTAGATGGTGTCGGTCGTCGCGGGCTCCCGCGTGGAGACGTTCTTGACGCCGACCGCGAAGTCGGTGATCTCCCCGTCGCTGAGGACGCCGATCGCGGCACTCGGAATCCGGTACTCCGCGAGCAGCTCGGAGACGCGGCCTCGTATCCGGGTCACATCCAACGCTCTTGCCATAAGGGGTTTCCTCGTCCTGTTCGATTCTTTCCGAGCAAGAAAAGGCTACGTTGCATTTCAATTATCGTCAACGTTACACCCAGCTCTTAGTGTGCATTCACGCCTATCGTTGCAACAGAATTGTCGGTAAATGCAATTCACGCTGACCATTCGTTGCAATGTACTGTGGGTGAACGCACCCGCGGACCCGCGCCGACAGGAGGGCGAGCCGATGCCCGGAGACAGGCTGACCCACGAGGATCGCCGGCAGATCGCGATCTGGCTGGCCGAAGGGCTGGGATACGCCGAGATCGCCCGGCGGCTGGGCCGGCCCACGTCCACGATCAGCCGCGAGGTGGCACGCAACAGCGCGCCCGGCGGCTACCTGGCCGACCGCGCCCAGCAGGCCGCCGGGCAGCGCGCCCGCCGCCGCAGACCGGTTCAGGCCACGGAGCAACCAGCCGACGAGCGGCCGGCCGAGTCCGTGCGCGGTTTCGTGGAGCAGTTCGCGGCGCTGCTGGTCGGGACCGGCCTCCCCCGGATGCCCGCTCGCGTGTTCGTCTGCCTGCTCACCTCCGACGCCGGGAGCCTGGCATCCGCCGAGCTCGTCCGCCGGCTACAGGTCAGCCCGGCGTCGGTGTCCAAGGCCATCGGCTACCTTGAGTCGATCGAGCTGGTCAGGCGCACCCAGGAGTCCGGCCGCCGCGAGCGCTACGTCATCGACGACGACCTCTGGCTCCGGGCGTTCAAGGCCGACACCGGGGCGCACGCCGACGTCGCGGCGGCCGCGCGGCACGGGATCGAGATCTTCGGCGCGGGCACGCCCGCCGGCACCCGGCTGGGCCAGATGGCTCAGTTCTTCGCCTGGATCAGCGAGCAGATGAACGACAGCGGCCTCACCGACGCCGTGGTGCGCGACGCGCTGACGGTGCTGGCCGCGCTGGTGTACGCCGCTCGGCCACTCACCGTGGACGAACTCGCCACGGCACTCGGCTGGCCCGTCCGGCGGGCGGACGACGCCCTGGACGCGATCAGCCGTCGGCAGATCCTCTCCGATCCGCTCACCGTGGAGCAGGCCGGGCGCGGGGCGTACACGATCACCCCGCGACCTGACCGCCTGAGCTCCGCGCAACGCGCCGCGTTGACCGTCAGCGACCCGGGCGACTCGAAATGACCGAGCCGGGTAGACCCCGCAACCGCGCGCCCGCCGGACGGCGTCGCACGTCCGCGATCTGGCCCGGCTGCGGTCAGGAGGCTTCCGGACGCGGGTCCAGGGTGGGCGGTTCGCCGGGCAGGGCGCCGGGGTCGGGGTTGCGCAGGCCGTCCAGGACGACCTGGAGGTTGCGCTCCCACTGGCGGACGCCCGCCTGGAGGCCCAGGGTGTGGGGTCCGGTGGAGGACGCGGCGACCATGAGGAACGCCACGTCCTCCCAGGTCACGTCCGTACGCATCGCGCCGGCCTGCTGGGCTCGCTCCACCAGGAGCTGGATGCGGTCGCGCAGCTCGGCTCGGGAGTGGTCCAGGAGGTCGCCGAGACGCTTGTTGACGTCGCACAACTCGTTGCGAAGGTGCATGTAGGACAGGGCGAACCTCTCGAAACCCGCCCAGGGGTCCGGATCGGCCATCCCCTCGTCGCCCTCGGCGACGATCTCCCCCAGCACCTCGCCGAGGACCGCCTCGAGCAGGGCCTCCAGGGAGCCGGCCCGGCGGTAGAACGTGCCGATGCCCACACCGGCGCGGCGCGCGATCTCGTGGGCGGTGATCTCGCCCCCATCGGCGGCGGCCTGACGGGCGGCGACGACGAGGCGTTCCACGTTGCGCCGGGCGTCGGCGCGCGGAAGCCGGCCCGACCCGTCGTCCAGGAGCCGGTCCACCGCGGGTACTGCCGTCGTCATTCGGCCAGCCTAGCAATAAGTGGACTGACCTGGTCCGATTTAAGTGGACAGATCACGTCCGGTTGCGCTAGCGTCCCGATCCGGACGCACCTCGTCCACTTATTTCGGATTGACGGAGGTCGATCATGTCCAAGGTTCCGTCCGGCCCCATGAAGATCACGGCGCTGGCCGCCGGGTTCGTCATGGCGAGCCTGGACACCACGGTGATGCAGGTCGCCGGGGCCACGATCCAGCAACGCCTGCACGCCTCCCTGTCGCAGCTCACCTGGGCCGTGGACGGCTACGTCCTCACCTTCGCCGCCCTGCTGATGCTGGCCGGCGGCCTGGCGAACCGGGTGGGCGCGCGACGGATCTACATGTGGGGCATGGCGATCTTCGGTGTCGCGTCGCTGGCCGCCGCGCTGGCACCGGGCATCGAGCTGCTGATCGCGGCGCGGCTCCTCCAGGGAGTCGGTGCGGCGATGTTCATGCCGAGTTCGCTCGCGCTGCTGATGCGGGCCTTCCCGGACGCGCGCGAACGCACCAAGGTGCTGGGCGTCTGGTCGGCGATCGTCTCCTCGTCCATGGCGCTGGGCCCGACGATCGGCGGCATCATGGTCGGCGCGTTCGGCTGGCCGAGCATCTTCCTGATCAACCTGCCGGTCGGCATCGCGGGCATGCTCCTCACCCGCCGGTACATCGCCAGGGCAGAGGGGGACGCCCAGCCGCTGGCGGCCCCCGGGTACGCCGCCGTCATCGTCCTGCTGGCGGGCATCAGCTTCGCGCTGATCGAGGGACCGCAGCTCGGCTGGACCGCGGCCCCGGTGATCGGCGCCATCGCCGCCGCAACACTGGCCACCGTCCTGCTCATCGGCCGCGAGCGCCGGACGGACAACCAGGTGATCCCCTGGACGCTGTTCCGCGCCGCCCGCTTCGCCGGCGCCAACGCCGTGGGCTTCCTGTTCAACGCCGCGTTCTACGGCACGCTCTTCACGATCGGCCTGTACGTTCAGCACGCCCGCGGCGCGAGCCCGCTCCAAGCCGGGCTGCAGATCCTTCCCCTCACCGTCTTCATCCCGTTCAGCAACATCGCCTTCGCCCGCATCTCCGGGCGCGTCGCGACCGGCCCGCTCCTCGCCGTCTCCTTCCTGGTCGCGGGGGCCGCCTCACTGGCCCTGGTCACCCTCTCGCCCTCGACCCCGTACTGGATGCTGGCCGTCGCCCTCAGCCTGACCGGCGTCGCGGGCGGCCTCATCGCCCCCGCCTTGACGGCGGCCATGATGAACGCGGCGGACACCCGGCACGCCAACACCGCCGCTTCGGTCCTCAACGCCAACAGGCAGATCGGCTCCCTCATCGGCATCGCCATCGTCGGCGCCGTCCTGGCCGTCACCCCTGACCGGACCGCCGGAGTGGCACTCTCCTTCCTCCTCATCGGTGCCGCCTACATCGCCGGGGCCCTGATCACCTGGCGCCTCATCCACCTGCCCGAACGCCGCGAGTCGCCGCCCCGGCCCGGCCGGCGCCGGCGCCTCACCGCACACGTGGCGCGCTCGAAATCGGGGTGCGGCGAGCCCGCGGTTCGGGTGAAGATGGCTGCGCCTGGCTCTGGGAGCCGGCACCCCCGGAAGAGGAGAGTGCCATGAGCGCCATCGGATCCGCAGACCCGGAGGTCCGGGTGACCACGGGAAGGCTGCGCGGGCGGGTGGAGGATGGCGTGACCGTCTTCCGCGGTGTGCCGTTCGCGCGCCCGCCGGTAGGCGCGCTGCGGCTGGCCGCACCGGTGCCGCCCGAGCCGTGGGACGGGGTGCGCGAGGCCGGCGCGTTCGGTCCGCCGCCGCCGCAGTCCACGTTGCTGGGCGCGTCCAGCGCGTCCAGCGCGTCCGGCGCGGACGGCGACTGGCTGACCGTCAATGTCTGGTCCCCCGACCTGGGCGCCGCCCGGCTACCGGTGATGGTGTGGATCCATGGCGGGGGTTACATGTACGGATGGTCCGGCGACCCGGTCTTCGACGGCCGGGTGCTCGCCCGGGACGGCGTCATCGTGGTCACCTTCAACTACCGGGTCTCCGCCGAGGGCTTCGGGCACTTTCCGGGGGCACCGGCCAACCGCGGTTTACTGGACCAGGTGGCCGCTCTGCGCTGGGTGCGCGACAACATCGCGGCCTTCGGCGGGGATCCGGACCGGGTCACCGTCTTCGGGGAGTCCGCCGGAGCCGGGAGCATCGCGGCGCTGATGGTGATGCCCCAAGCCGCCGGTCTGTTCCGCAGGGCGATCGCGCAGAGCGTGCCCAGCCTGTTCTTCTCCGCTGAGCTCGCCGCCGACATCGCCGCCGCCGTGGCCGGCGAGCTGGGCCTGCCCCCGCTCGCGGGTGAAGTCGCCCGCCTGTCGCCGGAGCGGCTGATCGACGCCGGGGACGCGGTGGCGGAAAAGTCGGGTGGCTGCCCGCAGTGGGGCCTGGCCGCGTACGTCCGGTCGCCGTTCGCGCCGGTCGTGGACGGCGAGGTGCTGCCCGCGGTGCCGTGGCGGTCGCCGGCGGACGGGGCCGCGTGCGAGGTGGAGCTGATCGCAGGGCACACCCGCGACGAATATCGGCTGTTCATGGCCATCAGCGGCGACACCGGCCAGATCACCGCCGAGCGGGCGGCCACCGCGCTGCGGGAGCTGGCCCCGGACCCGGACGCCTACCGGGCCGCCTACCCGGAGGCCGGCGAGGAGCGGCTGTACGAACTGGTGCACTCCGACTGGATGTTCCGGATGCCTTCGGTCCGGCTGGCCGAGGCCCACCAGAGGCGCGGCCGGTCCTACCTGTACGAGCTGACCTGGCCGGCCCCCGGCTTCGGCGGCGACGCTCTCGGCGCCTGCCACGGGCTCGGCCTGCCACTGACGTTCGGCAACCTGACCGCTGGGGCGGCGGCAGGACTGCTGCTCGGGCAGGAGCCGCCACCAGCCGCGGCCGAGCTGTCGGCCCGGGTCCGCGCGGCCTGGATCGCCTTCGCCACGACCGGGGATCCGGGCTGGCCGGCGTACGAGCCGAACAACAGGTATACCTGGGTCATCGACACCGAGCCGGGCATAACGGCGTATCCGGAAGAGATCTCCCGTGAGTTGTGGACCGGGCACGCCTTCGGCCCCCTCACGTTGCGGGCTGGGCGTCGAAGTCCGGATCCTCGGGCCGCGTCGGGTAGGTGACCGGTCAGGTCTTCTTGGGCTCCGGCTTGCCGGCCGGCGCCTCCTGCACCTGATCGGCGGGCGGGGCCTCGACCGTCACGGTCGCACCGAAGTCGATGATGTCCATGACGAGGCGCCTGCCGTCATGGAAGGTGACCTCCAGGCGCCGGACCCGGCCCTGGTCGTCCACGTCGACGTCGCCGGTGATCGCCTCCAGCGTGAACGCGAACCGCCGGCCGGTCCAGCCCGGCCCCGTGGCGGAGCCGCTCTCCCTGACATCAGTGGCCGAGCGGAGCCGTTCCAGGGCCGCCTGTGGGTCCAGTGGAGCGAGCTTGACCAGGGCGACGGCCGGCGGCGCGGCCGCTATCTCCGCGTCGTTGCGCGGAGACACCACCCACTTCTCGTCGCCCGGGTCCTTGCCGTACATCAGGTCGCCGATGAAGCGGGTCTCGGCGCCGTCCCCGATCCTGGTGATGACGCCCACCCGCTGGGCCGGGTCGAAGGCGCCCTCGAAGGTCTTCGGGCCGGACACGGTGTGGATGCGGTAACTCTCCTGGCCGGTGTTCTCCACTGCGGCGACCACCTGGGCCTGGGCCGAGGACTGGGCGCTGGGCAGCACCACCGCCGCGGCCACGGCCATCGCGACCGCGGCGACAACGCCCAGAGACGCCATCGGCCGGGGCATCCTGAAGCGTCCCGGCGACACGATCGGCAGCGGGATCCTGCGGCGACGCGGCGGCGCCGGCAGGAGGTCGATCCCCGCCGGCCGGCCCTCGGTCGCCTTGACGAGCAATGCGCGGAGTTCGTCTTCGGTCATGTACGGCTCCACGTCCCGGTGTTCCACCTCGGTCATGTTCGGCTCCTCGTCTCGGTGTCTCACCGGATCCCACTCCCTTCCTCCTCGATTCGGTTGACCAGCGCGGCCGGCGGGATCAGCCGCCGCATCGCCCGCAGGCCGCGATGCGTGTGGGTCTTGACCGAGCCCACCGAGCAGCCCATCAGGCCGGCGACCTCCGACTCCGGCAGGTCCGCGAAGAACCGCAGCACCAGGGCCGTACGCTGCCTGACCGGCAGTTTCGCCAGCGCCTTGCGTACGTCTTCGGCCACGGCACCCGCCTCGCCCACGTCACCCGGATCGAGCTGATCGGGTAGTTCGGCGCGCGGGATCTCCCGCCGCCACCGCGCCCGCCACCATGATCGATAGGTGTTCACGAGGATGCGCCGCAGGTAGGCGTCCGGCTCGCTGCTGGTGTCCAGCCGCGGCCACACGCGATATAACCGGCCCAGGCAGGACTGCACCAGGTCCTCGGCGGTGTGCCAGTTCCCGGTGAGCAGGACCGCCGTTCTCAGGTGATGGTCGCCCCGCCGGCGTACGAAATCCACGAACTCCGCGTCCATCCGGCCTCCTCTCGTCGGTGACAGCCACCCCTGTCACTCCCCGAGACCGGCGCCCGGTTGACCGGGACGCGCGATCGCCTCACCTCGGACCGCGGCTCGGCGTACATCGCGGCCCGCTCCATGGAACCCTCTTATGCCCGACGGGCGCTTGCGGTTACTCACCGCTGCTTGCGGCTGGCGGTTGCTGTGCCGTTCGGCACCTTCGGCCGCCGGTGAGTGGGCCGGACGGCACCTGTGGCCGGTTTGCGGGGGCACGTGTGGTCGGTCCGGTGAGCTTGATGTGGATCGTCGTGTCGCTGTCGCTGCTGGTTTGCGTGACGGTGGTGGCGGCGGCGTTGCGCGCTCGGCGGCGCGGGTCGCGTGTGCCCGACCGGCGTGCGCAGGCGCGGCCGGTTCACTGGCCGTCACGCTGGCTCACGTCATCGGCGCCGTACGGCCAGAGCCGGTGCCGCCGCGCTGGGGTTGATCGAGAGCCTGGCACTCATGACACTGACCGGCGTCGCGTACGTCGCGGGCTGAGGTGTGCACGGCGTTGATCGCTGCCAGGATCTGGTAGCGACCCGGGGTCACCCCGGAGGCCAGGCGCCCGCGTACCAGCCGGTGACCCTCGGCGATCAGCGTCGCGTCCCAGGCTCCACGGTCCTGCTCGTCTTCGGGGCACCCCTCGCGGGCGGCCGCTCACCCCTGCTACGAACACCTCCGCCCGAATTTCTTCAGAGGTACGCGGGTAACGCCCGTCCCGGGATGTCACCAGCGATCAGACCGGGTTTTAGTCGGTCAGGGCGGGCATCGCGCTCGGACGCAGGACCATGAGCGAGCCTTCCAAGGTCGCCACCATGGCGAAGGGAAACCGGTCGACCTCAAGACAGAGCGCGACGTCATCAGGATGGACTCCTTGACGCACCCCCTCCGCCAGCTCGGTGGCGGCGCGCGACTCGGCAGCGCGGCGGACGAACTCGGCGGCATCCGTCCCAGCCTCGGTGACCCTCCGAGCGATGTATTGAGCACACGCCAGATCTTCATCGGCCTGCCCATCCTCGCCGGTGACCACGAACGTGACGCTGTCACTCTTGTGCGTCCGCAAGAGCCGGGCCGTTGCCTCCGCCACCACGAAGCCGGCGCACAACACCAGCGGCGCGTCCTTGACCGCGAGGGCGCCGACCGTCCCTGCCGTGGTCTTCTGCACAACGGTCCGTCCGCCAAGGTCAAGAGAGCGCAGCAGGCCCGGCGAGTTGACGGCGTCGAACCCGGGCGCGGCCGGACCGTCTTTGATCGCCACCCAATCCGGGTGACGTGCCTTGAGCGCCAGGGCTTCGTCCAGCGACTCAGCGAGAACGATCTTTTCCGCCCCCTGGGCGAAAGCCCAGGCGGCCACGGTGAAAGCACGCATGACGTCGACTACGACCGCCACGGACGGGGCTTCGCCCAGATCAGTGATGCCAAGAAAACGGGTTTCCATTCCGGTCATAATGGCGCATACATGCCTGAGACGCCCAGACAGTGATAGGCATCACATCATTCGACCCCTCGGGGCAGGGCAGGGCGGTCAAGGACTGGGGGGTCGTGCCGCACTCCTCGGCCGAGAAATGGACGGATCTGGCCGAGGCCGCCCGTTCCAACGCCGCGAACTCTCCGAACCCAACGTGGCCCAGTACGTGATGACCAGCCACGACAGAGGAGACACCCCAGCCCCATGGCCATGCCTCGGGAACGTCCTGATGGAGCTGCCTCCCGACGTCGTCGCCCGATGGGCACCCGGCGGCTCCGTCATCGAGTACGTCACCCCCACGCAGACCCGCATCACCCTCGGCGCATGGTCCTGGGCCGGGATCGCCGGCCTGCTCGCCACCTTCGACGCCGACATCACCATCGTCGAGCCGGGCGAACTGAAAGACGCCTGCCGCACCCTCAGGCGGACCGGGGAACTGCGTACTGGTGGGCCGGGTAGGTCAGGTAGCCCGCATCACCGCCCTGGTAGTACGTGACCTCGTCGACGGGGGCGATCGGGAGTCCGCCGCGCAGCCGCTCGACCAGGTCGGGGTTGGCGATGAAGGCACGGCCGAAGCTGATGAGGTCGGCACCCAGCGAGAGCCAGTGGTCGGCGTCGTCCCGTCCGGTCTGCTTGGGCCCCATCGGAACCACGGGGTTGATGACGAGGGCGCCCGGCCACGCCCGGCGCAGGGTGAGGAGCACCTCTTCGTCGGCGGTGGCTTCGAGGTGCACGTATGCCACGTCGAGGCGGGCCAGTTCGGTCAGCAGCGCGGTGTACAGCTCGCGGACGTCGTTCTCCTCGACTCCCCAGAACGTTCCGCCCGGTGAGAGCCGGATGCCGGTCCTGGCCCCGCCGACGGCCTCGACGGTGGCGGTGACGGCCTCGACGGCGAACCTGATCCGGTTCGCGATCGGGCCTCCGTAGCGGTCCGTGCGCAGGTTAGCGTTGGACGAGAGGAACTGCGAGATCAGGTAGCCGTTGGCGCCGTGCAGTTCCACTCCGTCGAAGCCCGCGTCGATGGCGCGGCGGGCGGCCTGGGCGTACGCCTGGGTGTGCTCGGGCACTTCGGCGGTGTCCAGGGCGCGTGGCATCGGGGCGGCCTGAGGCCCGGTCGGGGTGAACACCTCGCCGACGGCGGGGACAGCCGAGGGCCCGACCGGCTGCATGCCGGTGGTGTCGGGATGCGAGACCCGGCCACCGTGCATGAGCTGGGCGAAGATCCGTCCGCCGTTGGCGTGGACGGCCGCGGTGGCGGTCCGCCATGCCGCGACCTGCTCGTCGGTGTGCAGTCCCGGCGTACCCGGGTTGGACTGCCCGATCGCGCTCGGCTGCACGCCCTCGCTGACGATCAGTCCGGCCGTGGCCCGCTGGGCGTAGTAGGTCGCCATCGACGGCGTCGCCAGACCGCCGGCGGCGGCCCGGACCCGGGTCATCGGGGCCATGACCACCCGGTTGGGCAAGGTCAGGCCGCCGAGCCGATAGCTGGTGAAAAGGGCCGTCATGTCAGATCTCCTTCGCGGTCCGCAACGCCCGGACGTCGGGCATGGCAGCCACGCTAAGACCTGACACTGACGTCAGAGGCAAGCTATTGTGACGGGGAACATAGTGGAGGGACAAGTCGTGCGGATCGGGGAGCTCGCGTCACGGGCCGGAGTCAGCGTCCGGTCCGTGCGCTACTACGAGGAGCAGGGGCTGCTCACCAGCACCCGCAGTGCCAGCGGGCAGCGGCATTACACCGACGATGAGGTCGAGCGGGTCGCGTTCATCCAGCGGCTGTACGCCGCGGGCCTGTCCAGCCGCACCATCGCCGATCTGCTGCCCTGCGTCGACGCGCCCAGCGAGGCGAACTCCGACTCCGCGATGGAGCGGATGGCGCTGGAACGCGACCGGCTCTCCACGCACATCGCCGACCTCGTACGGACCAGGGACGCACTCGACGGGCTGATGGCCACGGCCCGGAAGCACCGGGAACATCTGGGGACGGCCGCGGCCGGCTGACCAGGGGCCGGGCCGCGTACTGCTAGTGACCGATCTTGTCCAACTCGGCGAGTTCCTCGTCGGAGAGCGAGAGTCCGGCGCCGGCGACGTTCTCGCGCAGGTGCGCCACCGACGAGGTGCCGGGAATGAGCAGGATGTTCGGCGACCGCCGCAGCAGCCAGGCCAGGGCGACCGACATCGGGGTCGTATCCAGCCGGGTGGCCACGGCGGAAAGCGCCGTGGACTGCAGCGGGGTGAAGCCGCCGAGCGGGAAGAAGGGCACGTAGGCGATGCCCTGGTCGGCGAGATCGTCGATCAGCTCGTCGTCCTGGCGGTAGGCGAGGTTGTACATGTTCTGCACGCATACGATCGGCGCGATCGCCTGCGCCTCGGCGACCTGTTCCGCCGTCGCGTTGCTCACGCCGAGGTGCCGGATCAGGCCCTGCTGCTGGAGTTCGACGAGGGTCTCGAAGGGCTCGGCGAGCGAGCCGGGCCGGGGGCCCTGGGCGTCGCCGAGCCGGAGGTTGACCACGTCGAGCGCATCGAGGCCGAGGTCCTCAAGGTTCTCGCGGACGGCGCGGCGCAGGTCCTCGGGCTGCCGGGCAGAGGGCCAGCCGCCCTGCTGATCGCGGACCGCGCCGACCTTGGTCACGATGTGCAGCGATGCGGGATAGGGGTGCAGCGCTTCACGGATCAGCTGGTTGGTGACGCGTGGTCCGTACGCGCCGGCGGTGTCGATGTGGGTCATCCCGAGGGCGGCGGCCTCGCGCAGGACGGCGAGCGCGCCGTCGTGATCGGCGGGCGGGCCCATGACCCCGGGGCCGGCGAGCTGCATGGCGCCGTAGCCGAAGCGGGTGACGGTCAGATCGCCCAGGGCCAAGGTGCCGCCGGGGAGTGACGCGGAAGGTGTGTTCATGCCTGTGTCTTTCCTGAGCCGGATACTGCGGAGGGCTGCTTGTCACGTGGTGCGCCGTTCCTCAACGGCACCCCTTGTCCGTGCCGGCCACCGGCGCGGACTTCGCTTCGCCCATGCCGTCGATGTTCGCTCACGGACGAGCGGCGCAGCCAATACCGACACGGTGCCCTGTCATACCCGGCAGGTATCACCGGGGTATGCTGCGGCCGTGGACACCTTGGAGACCCGCGAGCTGAGATACTTCGTCGCCGTCGCCGAGGAGCTGCACTTCGGCCGCGCCGCCGAGCGTCTCGCCATGGCCCAGCCACCGCTGTCCCGGGCGATCCAGCAGCTCGAGCGGCGCCTCGGCGTGCGCCTGCTGGAACGTAACCGCCGCGGCGTCGCCCTGACCGGTGCCGGAGAGATGCTGCTGCACGAGGGCCGCGCAGCCCTCGACGCGACCACCGCCGCCGCTCGCCGCACCCGCCGCGCCGGTGGCGCCGACCGCCCGAGCGGTCCCCGCAACCGCCTGGTGCTGGCGGTGAAGGCCGCCGCGTCCCACGAACTGCTGCACAAGCTCCTCGACGCCTACGCGGCCGAGCCCGACGCCGCGGAGATCGAGGTGCTGCCGAGCGGCCTGTGCGAGCAGGGCGAGATGCTGCGCGATGGCCGCGCCGATGTGGCGATCATGCACGCGCCGTTCAACTCCCTCACCGGGTTCGACAGCGAGGAACTGATGACCGAGGGGCAGATCGCCATCCTGCCCGCCGGGCACCCCCTCGCCGCGCACAGGACTCTGTCCCTGGCCGACGTCAGCGACATCCCCGACCTTCCACTTGCCCGCTGGTCCAGCGACGGCACGTACCCACCCGGCCCGGGTCCCGAGATCCACGACCAGACACAGCTGGCCCAGCTGATCGCCCTCGGACGCACCGTGGCCGTCTTCCCCGACTCCGCCCGCGCCTGGCTATGGGCCGAGCACACCGCCGTCCCCCTGACCGACGCACCCCCCGTCGTCACCCATATCGCCTGGCCCGCGCACAGCCGCTCCCTCGCCCTCGCGGGGCTGATCCGCACGGCCACACGGCTCTGACCCTCGTGCCTTCCATCGCCGCCGCCACCCTGATGACACCGCCCGTTCCGCTCCCCACTCCAGGAAGGCCGTCCGCCCGACCCGCTCACACACGAAGCAGTCCAGGCTCAGTTCCAGCCTGCGCTCCCACTGAAGATGAGTGAAGTGACTATTGTCGGCCGGCCCGAGCTGATCTCGACGCCTCGCTGGTCATGGTGAACGTCCTGATGCTTCAAGACGTCCTTGCCGAGCCCGGGTGGGCGGCTCTACTGCGCGTCCTGGCGCTACTGGGGAGCCGCGCCCGGCGCGCGGTCCACGCGTTCGAGCTTGGTCCAGCCCGTCCAGCCTCGCTGCTGCAGCAGTTCGATCAGCCGACGCGCCGGTGGCACCGTGGCGAACGCCAGCGTGTCCATCAGCTTGACGAGCGGCAGCTCGATATCGGTGTCGTCGACATAGTCCTCGCCCCGCTCGTCGGCCATCCACGTGATGTAGGCGGCCAGCTTGTCGGCCAGCTCCACCAGGCGAGGGTCGTCGTCGGCTCGATTGAGAGCCTGGCTCAGGGTGAGGTAGAAGTCGACGAATTGCGGGTCGTCGATCTGCTCCCGCTTGCGTGCCATCCACTCCGAGACCCGCTCGGGTGCGTGCGCGGCCAGGGGGATCCAGCCGTCGCGCTCGGCCTGGACGATCCGCTCGTCGACCCCGAGCATCCGCAGCCGGTCGAGATACCCGACCACCTCCGGCGGCAGGACCAGGTGGTCACCAGCGGCGAGGCGGGCGATCCGCTCGCGATGCCGCTGCCGCTCACGGATCTCCGCCCGCAGCCTCCTGTCGATGTCCGCGATCGCCGCGGCGAACTCCTCCTCGCCGGCCCGCAGCAGATCTCGCACCCGCGCCAGCGGGACCCCGGCCTCGGCGAGGGTCCGGATCTTGATCAGCTCGACCACGGCGGCGGCGTCGTATCTGCGGTAGCCGGAGTGGTCCCGCTCCGGCTCCGGCAGCAACCCCTTGGCGTGGTAGTGCCGCACCGCACGGACCGTCACTCCGGCGTACGACGCCAGCTCGCCGATGGTCAGCATCAGAGCAGTCTCCAGGAGACTCTCAAGAGGCCGCCTCTGCCTTGCGGATGATCTGGGCGATTTGTAGGGCGTGGGTGAAGACCAGTTGGTGGTCGGCGTCGAGCCAGGTGGTGGCGATGTGCGGGTGCTCGCGGACAAGCCGCTCGACGCCGGCACGCCAGTTCTGGTTGAAATGAGGCGCGGGTCCTTCGCCACTGTCGCCGGCCATCGAGGTCGACATGATCATGGTGATGGGCCGGTCGATCTTCTTGTACCGGTCGAGGATCCCGGACCGGATCACATCGATCTCGAGGTTGAGATCGAGAATCTCCTGGGCGGTGAGCAGCACCTGACGCGCGGTGCCCCGCTTGGCCTCCTGTTGTGTCGCCATGTCCTCCCACATGGCGCGGAACTGCGGCAGGACGGCCTCGGTGATGAACGGTTCGGGCACCGGGTTCGCCCCGTCGATGAGAACGAGCCCGGCGATGGTGTCAGGATGCTCCGAGGCGTAGTGCACGGCCAGGTCAGCGCCCAGCGAGTAGCCCACCAGCACAGGCGCCGCAGGCAGGCCGCGCTTTCCCAGCTCCGCCATCACCGCGTCCAGATCGCTGAGGAACGCCTCGAAGGAGTACCGGTCGGCGGCCGAGGCGAGGCCATGGCCCCGCAGGTCGAAGGTCACCACGTCGTGATCGCGCCGCAGCAGCTCGGTCAGCTCGCGCAGGTCGGCCTGGGTCGCGTTCAGGCCAGGGCACAGGACCAGCGGTCGTCCCCGGCCCTCGCGAGACACCGGAATCGTGACGCCGTCGTGGTGGATGGTGAAGTGCCGCATCGTCCTGTCGCCTCTCTCCGCCCGCTCTCCATCATTGTTGTGCTCGTCGTACGGTTCGGCGACCTCGATCGCACTGGTTTCCGTGGTCATGCCACCATGCTGAAAGCTTGACCCTGCGTCAGGGTCAAGCGGCGCGGCCGGCCGCCGCCGACCTTCTTGGCGCCGACCCACCGTCCTCACCGCCGCGAAGGCTCGTGGCGTCCGACTCGGCCGCCCGCCGCGATGTCTCCCGAGCAGGTCCGGCATGCCCGCGCTTTGCTCACTCAGCCCCACGCCGGCGTGTCCTCGATTACCCGCCCACACTCGCCTGGTCAGTCCTGATCACCTGCCTGGACAAGCCGCGTCCGTAAATCTTGTTACCAGGGTGTTCGACTGGTGAGAAGATCGGGGGTGCTCCGAATAGCGAACGCAGTACTCGCAAAACTGCCTGAACCGCTGCGCGCACTTGCGCTGAAGCACCGTGAACTGCTGAAGTTCACGGTGGTGGGTGGAACCGCGTTCTTAGTGGACAACACGGTGTTCTATGGGCTGAAGCTGACCATTTTGGAACCGAAGCCGGTCACCGCGAAGATCATCGCGGTGCTCGTGGCGACGATCGTGTCCTACGTGTTGAATCGCGAATGGTCGTTCCGGACCAGGGGCGGCCGCGAGCGCCGTCACGAGGCGGCGCTGTTCTTCCTGGTCAGTGGCGTCGGCCTGGTGCTCAGCTCCGCGCCGCTATGGATCTCCCGGTACGCATTTCACCTGGAGACCCCGGATGTGAGCCTGGTGACCCAGGAGATCGCCGACTTCATGAGCGCGCAGATCATCGGCACGCTGATCGCCATGGTCTTCCGCTTCTGGGCGCTTCGGAAATGGGTCTTCCCCGATGAGAAGGCTCAGTCCGGCGGTGTGCGACTGGCTCCCACTCCCGATTCCGCGGACGAGGCGGCTTGATGGCAGCGAATCCGGAAGCCGTTTCGGCGGCGGTTGGACTGCTTCAGGCCGCTGCTGCGCCCCACGAGCCCGGCCCCGCGGTCGACCGCCGAGCCGATGGCGAACCAAGGTCCCGTAAGCCCGACATCACGGAGCGTCATCAACGCTTCTGATCGCGCGGATCGCTGATGGATTCCTGATAGATGTCCGCGTAGGTGCGTGAGTCTTTCACCAGGTCGTCGCAGAAAGCCGCGACGTCGTTGCCGATGAGCTCCAGGACCCCCTTGCCGGCCGCCACGCCCTCCTCGAAGAAATCGAGGATCCCCGAGAGCAGGGACCCGTCAGCCAGCCCGACCGGCCCGACCTTGAAGAAATACCTCTGAATCTCCTTGTAGACGATCTGGTAGTCCCGTGGGAGCGCCTTGACCCGGGCCATGTGCGCCCGCCACTGCTTCTTGCCCTCGATGATGTCCTGGATACCCACGTCAACCTCCTAGCTGGCCCAATTTCCTTGCGACGTTCCTGTTCAACTGCTCGCGCCACCGGTCGCGAAAATTCCGGGCTCCTTCTCCGCCGGCCAGTGCCGCGCAGAAGCCCTCGATGTCGTCACCCAGCACCTCGTGAATGCTCTGCCCCTCGGACGCCGTCTCTTCGAGCAGCCCCAGAGCGCCGTCGAGAATCGGCACCAGGTTGCGGCCAGTGAAATCCGCGTAGGGAGAAAGATGAGCCTGGACCTTCCCCCACGCCGCCTGGTAGTCGGCCGGCAATGCCTGGGCCCGGACTTCGAACGTCTTCCATTCCCTGGTGAGATCGCTGCCTGTGATGGTCTCCCAGAAGTTCATTCCCCGCCCCCCTTGAGCTTGTCGATCCGTGATGAGACGTACTCCCATTTCGCCCAGAACGTCGCGCGTACTTCGCGCCCCGCGTCATTGAGCGCATAGAACTTGCGCGGCGGGCCTAGCCCGGACGGTCGTTTCGTGACCTGGACGAGCCCGTTCTTCTCCAGTCGCAGCAGGATGGTGTAAACCGTCCCCTCGACGACGTCGGCGAAGCCGAGTTCGTTCAGCCGACGCGTGATGGCGTACCCGTAGGTCTCCTCGTTGCCGATGATCTCTAGCACACAGCCCTCGAGGGTGCCCTTCAGCATCTCCGTCAGGTCGTCCATCCCGGTCCTCCTGGCTGCACTAGTACTCCGTAGCACCGAGTACCACTATACGGTATCACGTAGTAGTGGAGCTGCCCAGCACGTGGCGAGCAACCGGAGCGGTCAATCCCCCGCCCGGCGAGCCGTGCCGACGCGGCGGTCGCCGATCAAGACGGTCCGACCGCATGCCCTACCTACAGCACCAGGTGCTGGCGACCCGATCGCTGTGACAGCACGGTCACGTGATGTGTGCGCCACACAAGTGGCTCCACCGGTGAGATCCGACGCACATCTGCGTACGGGCGCTGCCCCAGTGTCACGTCATTGGGCAGCGGACAACAATCGGCGTACTGTGCCCGCGAGATCGCCTGCCACACGGCGGCGGCGGCGGCGGAAAACCGTAGGGCACTCGACGGCCACATCAGTGATGATCACGAGTGTGGGATATGACGAATTGGTCGCCGAGGCGCTCGCGTTCTCGCTCCAAGGCTGGGACTTCGCCTCTCTTCACGGCCGCGTGGTCGAGGATCCGCTGCCGTGGAGCTACGAGCGTCTCCTGGGCGCGCGTCTGCCTGATGCGGCGTCGCTGCTGGATCTAGGCACGGGAGGCGGCGAGTTCCTGTCCGGGCTGGCGCCGCTGCCGCCCCGTACCGCCGCCACCGAGGGGTACCCGCCCAACCTGCCGCTCGCCCGTCGGCGCCTGGAGCCGCTCGGCATCGAGGTCAAGGCGGTCGGTGCGGACGACGTGCTGCCGTTCCCCGACGACTCGTTCGCTCTGGTGGTCAGCCGGCATGAGTCCTACGACCCGTACGAGGTCCGCCGCGTCTTGACGGGTGCCGGCGTCTTCGTCACCCAGCAGGTAGGTGGCCGCAACCTCGAAGAGCTCAATGAGGCACTGGGTGCGCCTCCGCTCGCCTATCGCGACTGGGATCTCGCCGGCGTGACCGCCGCCCTGACCGAGGCGGGGCTCACCGTGACATGGAGCCAGGAGGCGAGGGTGCGAACGGCATTCCACGACGTCGGCGCGCTCGTGCTGTTCCTGCGGATCGTCTCCTGGCAGGTGCCGGACTTCGATGTGGTCCGCTATGCCCACCGCCTGCGTGTTTTGCACGAGGAGATGGAACGCGGTCACGCGCTGATGGCTTACGCCCACCGCTTCGTCCTGCTGGCCACATTCGACGGGTCGACGGGCGGCGGTCAGCCGCGGCTACTCCCCCGCCAGTCCGCCGGGTGGCCCGGAGGAGTCTCACCTCCGGGCCACCCGGCCCGTTAGTCCTGGGCTGTCACGGTGAAGGTGAACCCGGCGCTCGTCGGACGGCGCAGCGGAATGCCGGACTTGATCCGGCGCAGCACCTCGTTCCTGCTGAGGCCGAGCCCCTGCGCGATGAGCCGTTCCGGGCGCACCGGCACCGGATCGTCGAAGACGACGTCCACCTGGACCGGCCACGCCTCGCCGAGCCCTACCGGCGGGGTGTCCAGACGCCAGGCCCCCTTCCAGTCCAGGGTGAAGCGGTTGCGCCGGGCGAGCAGCGGATCCAGCAGCCTGGACGCCACCAGCTCCGGATCGTTGGCGTGGTAGCCGTCGAGCTCGGCAGGGTCGAATGATCTGACCGGCGCTCGCTCGTACACGGTGAGCTTGCGCGTCCGATCGCAGAACACGCAGCGGACCAGCAGCCACACATCCAGCAGCTTGCGATTGGCGTTGACGCGGAACCTGCCCTCGCCGGTGGTGGCCGACTCCGAGTGACAGTCCGCGCACCGCAACGACAGCAGGGGCAACCTGGTCCGGCGAACGACCCAGGGCAGCACAATATGAGGTTGTGAAGACATGATCTCTCTAGACCTGACACGAGGCCGATTACGCGCGGCCGCGAACGCTTTATGACCGGGCGCGCACGGGCAGCCCGGCAGAGCCGACGGGAGGGTCGGCTTGAGAGTGAGCGGAAGAAGGTGTCAGGTCTACAGAGCAGGCGGGGTCACGCGGTGTTGTCCTCTGTTCTCACAGCGACGGGCCGCAGGCAACTTACGGGAACGCGAAAGGAAAGGGCAAACGGTTTATCAGTGGTGACGTCCAGGGCGTTTCCGGGATCGGAGAGGCCAGATACGGGATGCGCGCTGGGCGGCGGCTACGCGCGTTATTCATTCCGATTCTCCGTTGGGCATAGGGTAGGCGGCATGGGGCTGCGACTTGTTCAGGTGAACTACAAAGCTCGAGATGACTCGGCGCTGGGCCGGTTCTGGGCGGAGGCGCTCGGCTGGGGTGTTTCCAGCGAGGGACCCGGTGTGACCAACGTTGAGCCCGTGGGCTTCGTCTGGCCGGACCCCACCGCCGTCTGCATCGATGTCGTCACCGTTCCGGACCCCGAAACGGTGAAATACCGCGTGCACCTCGATCTCGCCACCACCTCTGCGGCCCATCACGCGGAGTGGGTCGCGCGCCTGAAGGAGCTCGGGGCGACGCCCGCCGATGTGGGCCAGGGCGACGTCCCGTGGACGGTTCTGGCCGACCCGGAGGGCAACGTGTTCTGCGTCCTGGAGCCCCGGGAGATCTACCGGGACACGGGGCCGATCGCCGCGGTGGTGGTCGACTGCGCGGACCCCCGGGCCATGGCCCGGTTCTGGGGCGAGGCGGTGGACTGGACGCTGCACGAGGTGACCGACGATCACGCGAGGCTGCGCTCCGCCAAGGGTGTCGGGCCGTATCTTGAGTTCATCCGCACCCCCGACGTGAAGACCGTGCGGAACCGCGTCCATCTCGACCTGCTGCCGTACCGCGGTGAAGATCAAGCGGCGGAGGTGGCCCGGCTGCAGACCCTCGGCGCGACGCTCGCCGACGTCGGCCAGGGCGACGTCTCGTGGATCGTCCTCGCCGACCCGGAGGGCAACGAGTTCTGCGTTCTCGGTCCGGCCTGACGCGGAGCCTCCCGCACACGTCGCGGCGCCCGAGCCGCCGTCATCCGGTGTGGCGGGTGGCTAGAGCCGCTGCCCGGTCTTGGGGTCGTACCGGACCTGAACGGCCACGACCTGGTCGGTCGGAAGAACTTCGATCCACTGGTCGAACACCTGATAGGGCGCGGCGGGGCGGAAGCCGCCCTCCAGCGGGTCGAAGCCGGTTCTTCGCTGGCGCGGACGTTGCGCATGTTCTGATTGGCGCCTGCTGGAGGCTGTTCGCGAGCAGGCGCAGGACCTTTCGTCTTCGTCGAATACGGGTTCAAGGGGGCACCGCGCGGGCCGCGGTTCCTCATCGCGGTCTGAGCGCCGCGGGTGGCCCTCGGCACGCCGCCGCAGGTCGTCGTGTTCTACTCGCCGCCGACCAGAGCGGCCGGCGAAGCCGTACAAGGGCGTCTTCATCTCGGAAGGCAGCAGGGCCGACAGCCGGGCGACCTGGGTGCACTTCTCCGATGCGGCGCTGCGGCCGAGCCCTTACGATCCGCACCACACGGTGCCCGCCATCGCCTTCGGGCACGCCGCGCGGTTCCCGCTGCCCTGAGATGACATCCTGCGCGAGCAGGACGACCCGGCGCCGTCGAGTCAGGCGTTCGTGCGTGACAGGTGGCCGGGGAGATCGGTGAGCCGTTCGATGCGGAGCACCGTCGCGTCTGCCGTCGACGACGGTCCCCCGGTGATGAAGTCGACGCCGCGGTCCAGCCAGATGCCGGTGAGCCCGGCGAGGGTGGCCGCGTGCACGTCGCTTTCCAGCATGTCGCCCACGTTGACCGCCTGCGCGGGGTCCGTCCGCATCCACCGGCAGGCGGTGGCGTAGGCGACGGGCTTGGCCACACCGAGCTCGGTCGGGGTCAGGACGGCTTCGAAGTATTCCAGGAGGCCGAAGCGGGCGAGCTTGGCGCGCTGCTGCTCGGGGTCCCCGTTGGTGAGAACGGCCAGACGCGGTCCTCGGGGCAGCCGTTTCAGGCTCTCCAGGCAGGGCTGGACATCGGGATAGCACTGCCAGGACTTCTCGAACACGGTGAGGTAGCGCTCGGCGATCCAGGCGTCCAGCAGGCCGGAGCTTTCCGGAACCGGCTCGCCGAGCATCGGCAGGAAGGAACGGAGCCTGCGTCGGTGGTGCTCGGCGAAGGAGCACTGACCGGCCAGGTATTCCCGCATGTGGCGCGCCTCAAGCGTCCACCACAACGTCATCAGCTCCTCCGGTGGAGCCGTCGCGTTCGGCGCGGCCTGGACGATCTGGCCGATTGTTTCCCAGACCGCGCTTCGATGATCGACCAGGGTGCCGTCCAGATCGAAGAAGATCACATCCGTCACAGCATCATCATCTCGTGGTGCTCGTCCGTGACGCCGGTGGGGGGTCGCCGCACCTTGACGCCCGGCCGGACCGCCGCAAGCCTGATCGACCAGACGTCGCGGGCGGACCTTGACGGGCAGTGGCTCCGTGAACGTTTCAGGCCGAGGCCCGGACGGCGCCTGCGCGGAACCTCCTCCGGTGCCGACGTCACCGGAGGAGGTCATCCCGTTCGCGACGGCCGACACCTGGACGAGCGGCCTCCGGACGGTGAGCCGGGCAGCGGCCCGGCCCCCTCGTAGAAAGCGCTCTCTCAGACGTAAGGTGTCGGGATGGAGCTAGCTGAGATCCGGAAATATCCGGTCAAGTCGGTTTCGGGGTGGGTGGTGGATTCGACGGTCGTGGAGCCCTGGGGGCTGGCGAGGGACCGTCGCTGGGCCGTCGTCGACGAGCAGGGGGATGTTCACTGGCTCGGGGAGAATCCCCGGCTGCTGTCCGTCGTCGCCAGTGTCACGGCCGAAGACGGGCTGCTGCTCGACGCGCCGGGAATGCCCCAGCTCAAGGTCCCCCCAGCCACCGGAGAGCGCGTTCCCGTGGGTTTCGCCGAAGTGGACGCCGTTGTGCTCGCGGACCCCGACGCGCACGCCTGGTTCACCCGGCTGCTCGGCAAACCGGCCCGCCTGGTCTGGCTCGACGACCCCAACCGCTGCGCCGTCCCGGCGTCCCACGGCGGCCTGCCCGGCGATGTCGTCAGTCTCGCCGGGGACGCCCCCATCCTGCTCACCTCCCGCTCCTCACTGCGCCGCCTGGACGACTGGATCCTCGGAGGCGCCATCGAACGCCAGGACGACCCGCCCGCTCCCCTGGACATGGCCAGGTTCCGCCCCAACCTCGTGATCGACGGCGCTCCCCCGTACGCCGAGGACGGCTGGCGCGAGATCCGCATCGGCCCGCTCGCCTTCCGTGTCACGGAACGTTGCGACCGCTGCGCCGCCACCACCTACGACCCGGTCACCTTCCAGCAGGGCAAGGAACCCCTGCGCACTCTCGCCCGCCACCGCCGCTGGGACGGCAAGACCTGGTTCGGCATCCGCCTGGTCCCCCGGGGCCGAGGCGAACTGCGACTCGGCGACCCGGTCACCGTCCTGGCCTGAACCGGCTGGACGTCGCAGGCCCCCCGGCTGCCGCAGGGCTTCCGGGCGGTCAGCGGCAGGTGTCGCGGTAGGGAAGGCCCGGGATGTGGGCCCGCCATTCAGCGTCGGTGAGGGAGCCACCCGCCCGCCGGCAGATCGCCCGGATGACACCGGCAGGCTCGACGACGTGGGTGCGCACCACCCCGTTCAGGTCAAGGGTGACGACGCCGGCCCCATCGGCCGTGAAGGCGATCGACTGGAGTTGCCCCGTCTCCGCATCCTGCCCTCCACCGGAGTCCCGCAGGGTGCCGAGGCTCGTTCCGGTGACCGGGTCGAACAGCCGTACCCTGCCGTCTGTCGCGCCGACCGCGATCATGTCCTCACGCGGGGAGTAGGCGGCGATCGACAGTTTGCCGGACTCGGCGCGGACGACCGGCCCGCGCCGCCTGCCGGCGGTGTCCCACAACGTCAGGCGGCTGCGGGAGTCCAGGACCACCACGCCACCGCCCGCACGCAGGAAGAAGATCCGGAGGCCGGTGGTGTTCTTTCCGCCGGCGCTGAAGGGCCCGGCCACCGGCCGGCCGGTGGCCGCGTCGAGCAGGCGCTGGTCGGCGCCGGCGAAAGCCAGCAGCTTGCCGTCGGAGGAGAAGGCCACGTCGTTCGTCTCCGGGAGTGCCGCGCTCCACAGTTTCCGCCGGGCCTTCCAGTCCCATACCTGGGCGGTGTGCGGCACGCCGCGCAGGACGAGCGCGAGGCGGGTGCCGTCCGGGCTGAAACGCACCACGCCGGCCTCTTGGGCTCGCACGTCAGGGACGATTTTGCCCAGGACGGCCCGCGAGGTGACATCCACGATCTGCACCGTGCCCTGACGTACCGCGGCCAGCAGCCTGCCGTCCTCGCTGAAGTACGCCTCCTCCATGGCGGGCAGCGCGCCCACCGTCTTGCCGCCGCGCACGTCGCGGAGCCGGGTCCGGTCGCCGGCCTGGATCACCGAGACCCGCCCGTCCGGGCTCAGCCTGCCGAAGTCGCCCGGGAAGCCCGCCGGAGCGACCGAGAGGTCGGAGACGTCGACGGCGAAGACCCGGTCCTCGACCAGGTAGCGGAACGTCCGGCCGTCGAAGGCGCCCTGGGGCTGCTCGCCGTCGGCGTCCGCGCTGCCCAGCAGCGGCACCGTGGTGAGAAGCTGCGCGTCGGCCATCCGCCAGAACTGGACCTCGCCATCGGCGACCGAGGCGAGCAGCTTTCCGTCCCCGCTGACCGTCACCGAGCCGCCGTTCCAGGTCCCTTGTGAGCCGGCGCCGTCTTGGACGCCGATGTCCACGACGGACCCGTCCCTGCGGTTGGTCAACCGCACCGCCTTCGCCCGCGGCGTCGCCAGCCACGCGCTGTCCGCACTCGCCACCGTGCCGGCGGCGGAGAGCCGCGTGCGCTCGCCGGTCCGCTGATTCCACCGCAGGACGCCGTCGGGATCACGGATCGTCACCGTCCGGTCGTCCGCGTGCACGATCTCCGCCCAATTGTCTTCGAGATCGCGGGGCCGGTCGAAGGTCCAGGTCCCGATGGCCGTCCCGCCGGGCAGGTTCCAGGCCCGGAGCCGCTTGTGCGTCAGGACGACGAGCGTACGGCCCGAGGGCGCCGGGGCCACGGCGAACACCTGGTCACCGGCCAGCCCCAGCCGCGCGATCCGGCCGATCCGCTTCCCGGTGCGCACATCCCACACCTGGGCGGTGTCCTGGCTGACGCCGGCCAGGGTACGCCCGTCGGCGCCGAGGGCCAGGACCGTGTCGCCGGCGCCCGCCCGGTCCGTGAACGTCGCCGCCTCGCGCTGGGCGTATGCCGTCATCAGCCCCGCCCTCGTGAGCGGCGTGCGGTCCAGGCTCCACGCCGCCACGCTCAGCCGCGTCGCCAGCATCGGATCCGTGACGCGTACCTGTTGCGCGAGCCCGGCCAGCCGAGCCGCCTCCGACCTGCCGAGCGACGCGGTGATCTCCTCCGCGCGCCGATCGGCGACCAGGCCCTGCTGTACGGCCAGCCCTCCGGCCACCAGCGAGATCACCAGCAGCCCGCCGAGGCTGAGCGACACCAGCCGGGCACGCTTGGCGCCACGACGGGCCAGGTCCGCGCTCGCCTGCAGGAAAGCCCGCTCCACCGGGGCCAGCGTGATGTTGCGCCGCGCGTTCGCCGCCCATCGCAGGGCGTCGTCCAGGCTGCTGCCGCGGAACAGATCGCCGTCCCGCCGGCCGGCCCCGTCCCAGCGGCGCGCCGCCGTGAGGATCTCCCGGTGCGCCGCCAGCCCGTCGCGGTTGTTGTCGATCCAGTGCCGGTACCTGGGCCAGGCGTGCGGCAGCGCCGGCCGGGCCAGCCAGAGCTCCTCGCCGCCCCTGCCCAGGAGGTACGTGAACACCTCCAGGATCCGGCGGATCGCCGCCGTCTCGTGCTCGGCTCTTCCCTGGAGCAGTTCGGCGCGGGCCGCCCGCCGTACGCTCAGCTCCCCGTGCTCGTCCACGGTGACCAGCCGCAGGAACACCTCGGCCACCAGCTCGCGCTCGACAGGCCCGAGCATCGTGTACGCCTGCTCCGCCAGCGCGCCCAGCGCGGGGTCGTCGGCCGGCACCGCGATCCCGGTGGCCTCGCGACCGCCCTCGGCGAGCAGCCCGGAGGTGTCCAGCCGCCCGCCGCCGCTGACCAGGGCGAGCAGCAGCTCGCGGGAGGTCGGACGGCCGAGCGGATCCTTGGCCAGAGCGGCGGCCACCAGCGGCTGCAGCGACCGCGGCAGCACGCTGAGGTCGGGGCTGGCCGACAACACACGATGCATGACCCCGCCCAGGCTCTCGGCCTGGAACGGGTCGGCGCCGGTGGCGGCGAACATCACGATGCCGCCCCAGGCGAACACGTCCGCCGACGCGCCCGCCCGCTGCCCGGTGAACACCTCCGGGGCCATGTACGTGGGCGTGCCCGTGACCAGGCCGGTCTCGGTGAGTGACATCTCCGCCGTCCGGGAGACGCCGAAGTCGATCACCCGCGGTCCGTCCGGGCCGAGCAGCACGTTGTCCGGCTTGAGATCGCGGTGGATCACGCCGGCGTCGTGGACCGCGGTCAGGGCGGTGGCGATGGCGGTGGCCAGGCGGTGCAGGTCACCGCCCGCGAACAGGCGGCCCCCGGTGACGACCTGACGCAGGCTGTGCCCTTCGACGTACTCGCTGACGATGTACGGCCGGGGCCCCGCCAACTGGGCGTCGAGCACGCGCGCGGTGCAGAACGAGGCCACCCGCTGCGCGGCCGCCGCCTCCCTGCCCAGCTGGGCGGCCTGGTCGCTGTGCAGGACCTTGATCGCGACGCGCCGGGCGTCCTCCGTGTAGGCCTCGTAGACCACACCCTGGCCGCCCGCGCCCAACCGCCCCGCCAGCCAGTACGGCCCCAGCCGCTGCGGATCGCCGTCGAGCAGCGCCGTCGCCATCCCTCATCCCTTCAACCGGTGCATGGACGTCAGATCGAGCTCATCGTGCGGCCGGCTTGGCGTCCGGCCCCGGGGAACGAGCTCAGAGCTCGATGCCCTTGATGATCTTCGTCAGGTCCGGCACGAGGGGACTGCTGGCCATCACGGTGACGACGACGCCCTCGCGCTCGACCCAGCCCGCGTACCGGCCATGACCCAGCGCGCCGTCACCCGCCTGGGTGAGCACCCGGCGGCCGCCGATCTTCACGGTCTTCGTGTCACCCGAGAACGTCCCAAGGAGGACCGGCACCTTCTTGAGGTGCGCCGGCTTGCTCGCCTTCGGCCAGCACACCACCCTGATCCACAACGACCGATGCTTGCGGTCCACGTCGTCGCGGTCATCACTCCACAGGTAGCCGTACTCGGTGATGCCCTCGTTCTTCTTGACTTCGACCTTGCCGTAGGCGAAGCCCTTGGGAAGGTGGTTGACGCGGACCCCCTTGATGGCGGTGGCGCCTCTGGCCGGCTTGTCGATCTTGGCGCTGGACGACCGCTTCGCCTCCGCCTTCGTCGGAACGGGGCAGGCCGGGCGCTCCGCCGCCTGAGCGGGGATCGCGATCAGAAGGGTCGCAGCGAGCGGCAGTGCGGACAGGAGAGCAAGTTTCTGTGTCGTGATCATGCGTCCTTTGATGCGGCATATGTGCGGAAAGTTCAGTAAGTGCTGGCTGCTTTCAGCGCAGGTCGAGCAGCATCACGTCATGGAGGTCCACGCCTGTCCCCCATGGCCGCGCCTCGCCGACCTTGCGGTATCCCCACGCCCGGTAGGCAGCCGACGCTGCCTTGCCGCCCGGGTGGACGTTCAGCAACACCCGTCCGGCCTCGATGTTGTCGAGCAGCGTCTCGTGCAGACGCCGCGCGATGCCCTGCCCGCGCCACGGTCCGCGCACGGCAAGTTCCATCAGCCCGAAGGTGCGCTGTCCGTCCTCCCGTCGCATGTCGTCGGGCACGGGCTCGGTCAGTTCGTCCCACCAGCCCGTGTCGGGGTCGAGCGGGTAGCCGTACGCCATGCCGACCGGCTCGCCGTCTTCGGTACGGGCCAAGGCAGCGCGGAAGGTGTGCTTGCGGGCCTGGGAGGGGAAACGGCGGAAGGCGGCGGCGACGTCGCGTTCGGTCTCGTTGTAGGGAGGCTCGGCGAACGCTTCGGCATAGATCAGCCTGAACGCGTCCTCGGCCTGCGCTGCCGCTGATCCGTCCATGCGCTCTATCGCGATGGTCCCCTGCCGCGTCATGTGCTGCCCCCTCGGCGGTCGCGCGGATGCGCTCGCGGGCCTCGGCACTCTCGTCCCGGGACCACGGCTCGCGCAAACTCCCGGATCTTACCCGGCAACCGCGGAGAAGAGGTGCCACCGCATGCGCTGAGAACGGCGCTCACGTGGAGGGCTGGGACTTCACGACCACAGCCGCTCAGCCCGGACGGACATGGGTCGCCTATTCCGGCGGATCAGCCTCTTTATCGCGTGGCGGTGCGGTGGACATCAGTGTCACCATTCGGACGCTCGTCGCCTCGTCTCGTCTCGCCCCGCCGGATCGAGTTCGGTGTGGGAGCTGTTACAGCCTTCTCCGATCTGGACGAGACATTCGAGGGGCCCGCGATGCCGGCGACAGCGTTGTTGTCGCTCGTGCGCCGGGAGTCCCCCGAGAGCGGCCATGAGCGAAGCACCCGCGATCGACCAGGAGGAAAGATGTCAAGCGCCCAGGTGGGGGGCACGATCGCCCGTGACCTCGACGACGAGGAGCAGGCGTGACCGCGGAGACGAGTCGGCTGCCGCCCCGGCGACGCGGTGGGGTGATGCCCGCCCTGGCCGGATATTCCTTCTCCGTGGCACCGGCCTTGACCACCCTGACCGCGGTCTTGGCCGTCCTCGCCGGTGCGGTCCCGGTCGGCACGATCGGACCCCGCGTCGACCGGGTCCGGTCCCTGCTGGTGGTGGCGGTGGCGATTCTCGAACAGGCCACCGGGATCGGCCTCGCCGTGCTGCTCGGACTGTTCAGCGAGCTGGCGAGCCGGCATTCGACCAGTGGCGTGGTGGCACTCGCGCTGGGTGTGGCGATCTTCGTGATGCTCACCCAAGGCACCTTCATCGCCGGCTACTTCACCCGCCTTCGCCTGCAGGAGGAGATCCAGAACGAAGTCGAGCGCCAGTTCATCGACGTGGTCGGTACGACGCCGACGCTGGAGATCCACGAGCGTTCGAGCCGCTCCGGCAAGGCGGCGGCGGTCCGTGGCGCGCGGGGCGAGATCGGACCGGCCTTCGACCGGCTGCTGTGGCTGGCCGGAGCCGCGCTGGCCCTGATCGCCTCGGCCGTCCTGATGGCCTCGGTCGTTCCCATCCTCGCCGTACTGCCGCTCTTCGCCGTCCCCTCGGTGCTGGCCACCCAGGCGGCAGAGAAGAAACGCGGTCAGGCCGTTCAGCGCGCCACGCCCCGGACCCGGCTGGCCGGCCATCTGTTCGCGCTCGCCACCACGGCCGCGTCCGGTCGCGAGACCCGCCTCTTCGGACTGGCGAGCGAGCTGCGCCGGAGGCACCGCGAGGAGTGGGACTCCGGAGGCCAGGACATCGCCCGGACTGACCGGCGGGCCCGGGTACCGGTCGCGCTGACTTGGCTGTTCTTCGTGCTGGCGTACGCGACCGCCGTCGTCCTGATGGTGCGGGCCGGCCTGGCCGGCGACGCCTCGCTGGGCCTCATCGTCGCGGCCATCGCCGTCACCAGTCAGATCACCGGGCAGGTGCAGAGCGTGTTGACCTTGACCTTCTGGACGCTGGAGTCGCTGCGGGCAGTCCGGGCGTTCCTCGACGTAGTGGAGGACGGCGCCGTGGAGCGGGCGGCCGTCGTGCCGGCCACGCCGGTGATGGTGCCGGCCCGGCTGGACGGCACCATCAAGGTGGAGGGTCTCAGCTTCCAGTACTGGAACCGCGATCAGCCTGCACTGAACGACAGCAACCTCGAGCTCCCGACCGGCGCCGTGGTGGCCCTGGTCGGGGAGAACGGCGCGGGGAAGTCGACGTTCGTCAAGATGCTCAGCGGTCTCTACCGGCCGAGCGCGGGGCGCATCCTGGTGGACGGGACCGACCTCGCGCTGTTCGCGCCGGAGGACTGGCGTGCCCGGATCACGGCGGCCTTCCAGGACCCGGCACACATCGAGATGTCCCTGAAGGACACGATCGGGCTGGGCCGGCTCGATCATCGCGACGACCCGGAGCGGATCCTTGAGGCGCAGCGGACGGCCGGCGGCGACAAGCTCCTCGCTTCGCTGCCCGAGGGCCTGGAGACCCGGCTCGGGCGGAGATCATGGGACGGCAAGGGGCTGTCGGGGGGCCCGTGGCAGACGGTGGCCAACGCCCGGGCGGCGATGCGGCAGGCGCCGCTGCTGATCTCATCGTGGTTCTGGACGGCGGCCGGGTCGTCGAGGTCGGCACGCACGACACGCTGATTGCGGCCGACGGACTTTACGCCGAACTGTTCCGCCTGCAGGCCCGGTACTTCGTCTGAGCGCATGGTCGAAGCGGGTTCCTTGTTCTGTTCAGTTATACGATCGGGCTGGAGAAATATAGTGCCGCCGATCCGGGAACGTACAATCCGCTGACTCTAGAGAATATTATAGGCGCCACCGTGTTAGCCCTGCTGGCCATCATTTTTGCACTGCTAGCTGCCATTGCAGCCTGGCAGCGCTGGTCTTCCTCCTGTCGGCAGGAATCGCGTTTCTGGCCCTTTCGTCGTCGAAAGCACCACAGCAGCCGGATTTCCCGAGCCTCCACCGGCACCGTGACAGCTACTTCGCGATCGCCTCGCGGACGGACGGGACGATCTCCTGGGCCCAGCGGGCCAGCGTGGTGAGGTCGGGGGCGCCGTGGCCGGCGGAGAAGAGTATGAAGCCCGATGCGCCGTGCTCCAGCACGGCTTCGGTCAGCGCCTCGATCCATTGCCCGACCGAGCCGCCGGCCCAGCGGCCGTCGTGGTCCCGGGTGGCAGGCAGCGGCCGGTCGGTGACGCGGCCGGGGAAGTTGTAGATCGTACGGATCTCGCGTGGGTCGCGGCCCACGGCGGCGGCCGCTTCGTCGATGATCGGCCGCGAGGTCCGGTAGCGGTCGCTGCGCCAGTCGGCCGCGTGGCCGGGGATCCAGCCGTCGGCCACGCGGCCGGTGGCGGCCAGGGATTTGGGGCCGTTCGACCCGGTCCACACGGGGGGTGCGGACACGGGAGCCGGCTCGATCTGGCGCACCTGGTAGTGGCGCCCCTCATGGTCGACCGGCGGGCCGCCGCCCGACAACTTCCGGATCAGGACGATGGCCTCCTCGAAGGCGTCCACGGCGTCACCGGGCGTCCGCCGGGGCACGCCCATGTCGGCGATGCGGTCCCACAGCCCGCCCGCGCCCATGCCGAGGACGATGCGGCCCTGCGACAGCGCCGACAACGAGGTCACCATCTTGGCCAGCATGGGGGCGGGCCTGGTCGGCAGATTGGTGACATTGGCCAGGCCGGCGATGTGCCGCGTACCGCCCAAGAGGAAGCCGAGCGCGGCATAGGCGTCCAGCCGCTCACCGAGGTAGGGATGGTCCGACAGCGAGAAAAGGTCGAGCCCGTCCCGGTCGGCCTGCTGGACCGTGCGCAACAGCTCGGGCATGTCCTCGAAGCCGGTATGCGCTCCGAAACCGAACACGACGTCAGGTGTGGACAAGGTAGTGCCTTTCATGTCAGGCGGCGCCGAACTGCTCGGTGAAGCGGCCGGTGAACAGGTCGGCTCCCTTGTAGGCCGAGACGGTTTCGGCCGGTACGACAGCCGGCCCATCGGGCGTGGGCAACAGACCGACGCCGCCACGAGGTCCGAGCGGAAGCAGGATCATGGGGTGGGACAGCGGCTGGTAGGTGGCCGCCGGCTGTTCGCCGCGCAGCTGGGCGAGGATGTTCTGGGCCACCACCTCGCCGTGCTGCATCGCGTACCCGGCCATCTTGGCCTCCTCGACGTCGGTGAGGTCGCCGATCGCATAGACGTGTTCGTGAACGGCGCCGTGCCCGCGGACCTGGAGCGTCTCGGCGACGGGGACCTGCAGCTGCGGCGTACGCGTCGTCAGCCGCCCGTCGGCGAGATAGTCGCTGTGGACACGGACGCCGTGCGCGCGGAACCAGATGTCGGCGGTGATCTCCTGTCCGCCGGTCGTGGTGACGGTGAACGTTCCCGCCTGCCCGGACTCGGTCGCCGGAGGTTCGCTCAGACCGGCCCCCAGCCGCAGGTGGACATCCAGCTCGTTCAGCTGACGGCGCAGGTCGTCGCGCAGCTCGGCGGGGAAGGCGGGCAGCAGTTCTTCGGCCGGGTCGACGATGGTCACGTGCTTGTGCGGCCACACCTCCTTGATCTCCCCGGCCAGTTCCAGGCCGACCGGCCCGGCACCGAGGATCAGCACTCGCTCGGAGCCCACCAGCTCCTTGTGGGTCCGCAGCAGATCGTCCAGCACCTCGGACGTGGAGTCGGAGGCGGGTTTGGCCGGGTAGGCGTAGCTGGAGCCGGTGGCCAGGACCAGGTAATCGGCCTCGACCCGCCGGCCGGAGGCCAGGGTGACGCCACCGGGGTCCACCGAGACCGCGCGCTCGCGCACCACCGTGCCACGCCTGAGCCACTGGTCGTAGGGGAAGAACATGTTGTGCGCCCAGCCAGGCTGGGTCAGCGCCCGCAGCGAGCCGGCCGAATTGATGAACGCGTCACGCGGCTCGATCAGCACGACATCGGCCTCGGCGTCCAGCGCCTTGGCGACCGCGGAGCCACCGTAACCTCCGCCGACGATCACGACTGTACGACTCATCGTTAACACTCCCGCAAAGAAGGATTGCAGTTCGCCCTACGAACCATATTGATTCGTAGCACGAACTGCAACTCTTTCTCCGTCAGCGATCATCTGGTTCCATGAACACGCTGGGCACTCCCCCTACTCTCCGGAACGCACGCCGTGGGCTGAGGGGAGGCTCACTACGTTCCCAGCGATTGACACTCACGCCCTCGCCGACACCGGCAATAAACCGAATGCGCGGAACCGACCGGGTGGTGTTGCATACAGACGTGACCGGCGGACCCCTCGCACTCCTCCAGGAAGCAGTCGACCGCACGCGGGCGCTGACGCAACGCCGGCCGCCCACCGGACGAACCCGCGACCGCGTCGCCGACGACCTCGGCAGCATCGCCACCGACGACGCCCGCCGCTTCGACCCCTTCCCGCTGCTGCGCGCCCTCCTGAGCAGGCCGACGCGCTCGCGTCCGCCCTCGCCGCGGCCGGCCGCCGGCTCAGCGGCGCCGGCTGCAGCACGGCGCTGCCTCGGGTGATCCTGACGTGAGCGCTCTCCTTGACCGGCCCCTGACGGCGCGGGACGACGACGACCTCGGGGTCCGCTATGTCCGGCCGCGCCGACCTGGTCACGACGCGTCAGACGCTCGGTTGGCCCAAGGGCCTGCGCCGCACACATCAACTCCGGCAGGGAGAGGCACCGAACACTTGAAGGAAACCGAGATCCCGCGGGCGGTGGCCGCGGCCGTCGACACGGCCGCCGAGTACGGTCTGGGCGCCGACGACGCCGCTGTGCTGCACAACTCGAACCGGATCGCCGTCCGGCTGCGGCCCAGCGGCGTGCTCGCCCGGGTCGCGCCCCTAGCGCACCGCCTCGACTTCGAGGTCGAGATCGCCCGGCGCCTCGCCGGGACCGGCAGCCCGGTGGCGGGTCTCGATCCGAGGACCGAGCCCCGCGTCCATGTCCGCGACGGATTCGCCGTCACCCTCTGGACCTACTACGAGCCCACCGCCGCACCCGAGAACCACCCGCCCGCCGCCTACGCCGACGCCCTGGCCCGGCTGCACGCCGGCCTGCGCCGCATCAACCTCGCCGCACCGCACTTCACCGATCGCGTCGCCGACGCCCTCCGGGTGGTCGAGGACCCCGCCGTCAGCCCGGATCTCGGCGCCGCGGAACGCGCCCTGCTGACCGACACCCTCCACGGAATCAGCCGCGCGATCCTGGACCGCGGCACGCGGCAACAGCTCCTGCACGGCGAACCGCACCCCGGCAACCTGCTCGCCACCGCGGACGGACCGCTCTTCATCGACCTGGAGACCGTCTGCCGCGGACCCGTCGAGTTCGACCTCGCGCATGCTCCGGAGGACGTCGCCGCGCACTACCCGGGCGCCGACTCCGGGTTGCTCGCCGACTGCCGGATCCTCAGCCTCGCCCTCGTGGTCTCCTGGCGTTGGGACCGCGACGACCAACTCCCCGACGGGCGCGGAAGGGGCCGGGAGTGGCTCGCCCAACTGCAGGCCGCCCTCGACCGCCGGGAGCACGCCGCCGGTGGCGGCCGCTGAGCGGCCTGTCCGTAGTTTCCAGACCAAGAACAACGCCAAGAACCGAGGGTTGATCAAGCTCTATTCCGGGCCGTAGCGTGCCGTCCCGTTCGGTGACGGTCGATGCTCGGGTGGTGGATTCGTGGCGACTCAGGACGTGTTCTCGGCGGAGGAACTCGCGCGGCTTCGGGGCTTCCCCGAGAACCGGCAGGCGCTGCTGGACGAGATCCTGACCATCGTGCTCGACCCGGCGATCGGCGACGAGCAGATCGGCAGCATGCTGCGTACCAGCATCGGCATGGTTCGGATGCGGGCGGCGTGGGCCGTACGTCGATGGTGTCGATAAAACGCGTTGCCGTAGATGCTCGCAAAACGTATGGTTTTGCGCTCGTGATCACAATGCTGGAGCGAGTCCTGCCTGCCCGGCTGGGGACAGGATTCCGGTGGTTGCTGGCCTCGAGCTGGCTGACGAATCTCGGTGATGGGATCGCGGGTGCGGCGGGCCCGCTGCTGATCGCGACGTTGACTCGCGACCCGCTGCTGATTTCGCTGTCGGCCCTGGTGGGCTGGGCGCCGCCGCTGCTGTTCAGCCTGTATGCGGGCGTGCTGTCGGATCGGTACGACCGGCGCAGGATCGTGCTCGTCGCGAACGCGGTGCGGGCCGTGGTGCTGGCGGCGCTCGTCGCGCTCATGGTGACCGGCACGGTGAGCGTGGCGACGGCGCTGGTGGCGCTCACGCTCCGGTCCATCGCCGAGGTGTTCGCCGACAACGCGACGGCCACGCTGACGCCCATGATGGTCGGCAAGGACGATCTCGTCATCGCCAACGCCCGCCTGGGCACGGGGTTCATCACGCTCAATCAGCTCGCCGGGCCGCCGATCGGCGCGGCACTGTTCGGCCTGGGCGTGACCTGGCCGTTCGCGGGCCAGCTACTCCTGATGGTGGCAGGGATCGTCCTGGTCTCCCGGATCACGTTGCCGCCGCACGGCCGGCAGGCCGGCGATCTCATGCCTGACACCGTACGAGAGCTGATCGCCGGGTTCAGCTGGACCCTCCAGCACGCGGCGATCCGCACGCTGGCGCTCACCATCCTGATCTTCAATTTCACGTTCGGCGCGGCCTGGTCGGTTCTCGTCCTCTACACCCAGGAGCAACTCGGCCTCGGCGCTCTGGGCTTCGGCCTGATGACCACCATCGGCGGGATCGGCGGTTTGATCGGTATCGGCCTGTACGGGGCCATCACCCGCAAGGTGAGCCTCGGCGCCCTGATGAGGATCGGGCTCATCATCGAAACGCTCACTCACCTGGGCCTGGCCCTGACCCACTCACCATGGGTCGCCGGGGCCATCTTCCTGGCCTTCGGCGCGCACGCCTTCATCTGGGGCACGACCTCGGGCACCGTCCGCCAGCGCGCGGTCCCAAGCGAACTGCAGGGCCGGGTGGGCAGCGTCAACACCGTCTGCGTCTACGCCGGTCTGGTGGTCGGCTCGTTGATCGGCGGTGTCCTGGCCACCCACCTCGGTGTCGCAGCGCCCTTCTGGTTCGCCTTCGCTGGCTCCGCGGTGTTCGTGGTGCTGCTGTGGCGGCAACTCATGCTCATCGCCCACGACGACTGAGATGTTCGGTGCCGGCATATCCCCCCGACCTCGCGTCGCAAGAATCATCCAGCCCTCCGTCCGCCCGTTGCTCTTGCGGGCAGCGGCGTCAGCAGTGCAGGACGCCTGCGCGGGCGGCGGCGAGGGCGGCGTCGGCCGCGCGTTCGGCGTCGTGTTCGGTGACCGGCTCGTGGGTGATGAACAGCCGGTAATAGATCGGCGCGACGGCCGTTCTGATCACATCGGCCGCGTCAATGCCCGCCGGGAGCTCACCTCGCGCGACCGCCCGACGTACTACTTCGGCGGCCTGCTCGTGGCGGGCGGAGAAGAAGGCGTGCAGCGCCTTGGCGGGCCCTGTGCCCTGTACGGCGGCCGACACGAACGCCGCAGAGATCGGCCCGGCGATGGGATCGGCGAAGCCGCTCCGCACCAGCTCGGCGATCTCCCGTAGGTCGTCGCGGAGCGAGCCGGTGTCGGGCACCGGCCACGGCTCCTCCCTGGCCAACTCGAGCGCGTCGGCGACCAGGCCCTCCGCGCTGCCCCATCGCCGGTACACGGTGGTCTTGTGCACCCCCGAGCGGATCGCCACGTTGTCCACCGTCAGTCCGCCGAAGCCGTGCTCGGCCAGCTCGGCGAGGGTCGCCTGCCGTACGGCGTCGCGCACGCGGGCGCTGCGACCGCCAGGACGTCTGTCCAAAGTCTACTCCAGTTGCGTTAGAACTCTTCCCGATGCTAGCTTAAAGCTATAGACGTTGCGATTGGAGTTTTTCTGACCCCACAACTTTCCCTCCGGGGAGCAAGCCGTCGACGCCGCGTTCGAGCGCTCACGCCGGCTGCCGACCTTGTCAGGCGGCGAGCAAGCCCGGCCTCGTGCCGGCCGCCTCGCCGGAGATCCTGCTGCTCGACGAGCCCACCGACCACCTCTCGCTCGCCCTGGTCGAGGAGTTCGAGCAGGCGCTGCGGGATGACCGAGGCACTCTCGTGCTGGTCGCACACGACCAGGCGATGCGGCGCCCGCTTCACCGGTAAGGAGATCTCTCTTCCATGCTGATCAACGGTTCTCCGTACGGCATCACCCACGGCCCCGACGGCGCGCTGTGGTTCACCCTGCATGACCAGGGCCGGATCGGGCGGGTCGTGCCGGGTGAGGAGCCCACGCTCCATCAACTCGATCCGGCCGACGGCCAGCCCACGGTCATCACCGCGGGGCCGGACGGCACGCTGTGGTTCACCGAGTTCACCGGCGGCCGAATCGGGCGGATCACCGTGGACGGCGCGATCACCACCTTCGCGGCGGACTCGCCGTACGGCATCGCCGCGGGTCCCGACGGCGCCATGTGGTTCACCCAACTGCAGGACGACCGGATCGGGCGGATCACTCTGGACGGGAAGGTGTCCACGCACCCGCTGCCCGGCACGGGCGCGATGCCCTCGGCGATCGCGGCGGGGCCGGACGGCGCGCTGTGGTTCACGCTCAACCAGGGCCATGCGATCGGCCGCATCACAACCGGCGGCGAGGTGTCGTCATACCCGCTGCCCACCCCGGGGGCGGCCCCGGTAGGCATCTGCGCGGGGCCGGACCAGGCGCTGTGGTTCGTGGAGATCGGCGCGGGTCAGGTCGGCCGGATCGACACCTCGGGCGCGATCACCGAATTCCCGCTGCCCGACCGTGCCGCCCGGCCCCACGCCATCGTGGCAGGGCCGGACGGCGCGCTATGGCTCACCGAGTGGGGTGCCGGCAGGCTGGCCCGCGTCACGACCGACGGGGAGATCCAGGAGTTCCCGCTGGCGGGCGCGGAACCCCACGGGCTCACCGTCGGCCCGGACGGAGCGATCTGGGTCGCGATGGAGTCCGGCGCCCTGACACGTCACCGCGTGTAGACGGCCTTTTCGGTTGCTCAGGCGCAATCAGCCGGCGGGCTTGCCGAACCAGCGGGAGCGGTGGTCGTGCAGGTCCTGCTGACCGTCGCCGATCCAGGCGACATGGCCGTCGGGGCGCAGCAGGACGCACGGAACATCCAGTACCGCAGGCCAGGGTGCGTCACCTTTTATCCTGCGGGCTATGCTGTGCGGCGATGATTACCGGGACGGCATTGCGCCACACACGGATTGGTGACCCGGTGCTCTCCTGAGCGCCGCACGGGCCGGTGCGGGCCCGCTGTTCGATCGAGGATCTTGCGCCGCAGCGCGGGCTCCGCCTCCGTCGTGTTGATCACAGGCTCGACCCATCAACCACGACAGGAGCAGTCATGTCCACCAAGACTCTGCAGATTCCCACCACCGACGGCCAGGCCGATGCTTTCGCCGCCTTCCCCGACGGTGGCGGCCGGCACCCAGGGGTGCTGATGTACGCGGACGGCTTCGGCATCCGGCCCGTGCTGCGGGAGATGGCCAGCGAACTGGCCGGGCACGGGTACTACGTGCTCGTCCCCAACTTCTTCTACCGGCACGGTCCGGCACCGGTGATCGAACTTCCCGAGCACATCGGAGAAGATGCCCGGCCCGCGGTCATGGCCCGGCTGATGCCCTTGATCGAGGCGCACACCACCGAACGTGTCTTGCGCGACGCCGACGCCTACCTCAGGTTCCTCACCACCCAGCCCGAGGTCAGCGCCGGACCGGTCGCGGTGACCGGCTACTGCATCGGCGGCCTCCTGGCGATGCGCACCGCCGCGGCCCACCCCGGCCAGGTGGCGGCCGTTGCCGGATTCCACGGCCCGGTGGGCGCCGTCGGGCCCGACAACCTCTCCAAGCTCACCGCCCAGGTCCACCTCGGCCACGCCGAAACCGACATCACGCCCGAGGCTCTCGGCGAGCTCAATCAGGTCCTGGACGCCGCGGGTGTCGACCACACCTCCGAGATCTACCCTGGTACCGTCCACGGCTTCACCATGTCCGACACCGACGCCTTCAACCCTGCCGGGCTGCAGCGTCACTGGGACCGCCTGCTCCCCCTCCTTGACCGCACCCTGGCCAGCATCTGAGGCTGGGCCAGATCAAGCGGCGCATAGGCCCCATCATGTGACCGGGGGCCGCAGGCCGAGCCACTGCTCGGCGTCCCATGCCTGGAACCGCTCGACCTCGGTGAACCCCAGCTTCGCCGCGAGGCGCATCGAGCCGACGTTGGCGCTCTGGGTGGTGAGCACCACCGGCTCGCCGGGCAGGACGCCGTCGAACCAGTCGAGTGCTGCCGCGCACGCCTCGGCGGCGTACCCGTGCCCCCATGCCTTCGGCAGGAACAGGTAACCGAGATCGGCCTTCCCCGCAGCAGCCGGGCGACGGTGCCCGGCTGCTGTCCTGAGCAGGATCTGGCCGATCATCGCCCCGTCGAGCGCGACGACGAAACTCCCGGGCCAGCGCTCGGGCACCTCGGGCATCTCACGCTCAAGCTCGTCACGCGGGCGGGGACCGCCGAGGTAGGTGTGCACCTCTGGCGAGGCGAGCAGCTCGATGAACGTTGTACGGTCCCGCGCCTCGGGCTCACGGAGCACGAGCCGCTCGGTCCGGATCAGCTCAGGCGGCCAAGCCACATGTCCTAGATCTAACATGTGCGCAGGCTAGCAACCCTGTAGGACGACGTTCACCTTGGGCAGGAACGCATTTACCGCCTTTAGCAATCTTCGTGGCGACCCCCTGCATGGATTAATGCACATGGTCGCCGACCTGATTTTGGATTAATTGAGTTGATCTATTTGTAACGCGCCGTGCGATCTACGCTCGCGAATAACCGTCGGAAGCCGCCGCTTCCGATGTGATTCGTCGCCAGAGCAGCCCGGCTGCGGCCCTCTGTGGAGCACCGGGCCCATGTGAGAGGAGAACACATGCACAAGAGGATCGCGAAGGTCGGTGCGGGTGCTGCCGTGGCCCTGCTGATGGCCTTGGGCCTCGCAGCCGGCACAGCTGGGCCCGCTAGCGCGATGATGGACCCGGCCGTCTGCGACATGTTCATCCGGATCATGATCGGCTACGACGAGCGCGGTGACCGTGCCACGGCGGACGCCATGTGGACGAACCTGTACGACGAGGGTTGCGTCCCGTAGAAACCCGCGGCCGCTGGTCGTGACACGGTCGCTGTGTCCGGCCAGCGGTCATCCCTGCGGCGGCAGTCACGTTCATGAAGTTCCCCGCCGCCGTGTGGTGCCGGATGAGTGCCACGCCACAGACAACGGCGTTGCGCACCGTGACGACGATCGGGAGAGGCTTCATGGCCGACCTGCCGTGCTCTTCACGGATGAGCACGGCTCCATCCGAAGGGAGGATGCGCGTGCCGCCGGGGCGCTGCCAGAGTCGAAAGCAGGCGGCCGCTGGGCCGTCCCGATCCGGAAGGACTCCAGCAGTGTCATCGAGACACACCAGGGTGGTGCGGGGGTCGGCGCTGATCTCGGGCCTCGCGCTCGCGGGCGGGCTCACCGCGACCGTTCCCGCCGCGGCGGCGGAGCAGGCCAAGCTCACCGCGCCGGCCCTCACCGGCCAGTACGACGTCGGCACCACCGACCTCCACCTCGTCGACCCGTCCCGCCCCGATCCGTGGAAACCGGAACGGCGCCGGGAACTCATGGTCACCGTCACCTACCCGGCGGACCGGTTCACCGGGGGGCCGCGGGCACCGTGGCTCACGCCCGGCATGAGCACCGTCATCGACCAGGCGCTGGCGGGCGAGGACTACCTCGATCTCCCGGCCGGTTCCATCGACTGGGCATCGGCGAAGCGAAGGGCCGAGACCGGCGTCCCCGTGGCGCGCGGCGCGCCGAAGCCGGTCACGCTCTTCTCCCCCGGCTTCGGCGGCCCGCGGGAGACGTACACGGCGATCGTCGACGATCTGGCGAGCCGCGGCTACGTGGTCGTCTCGCTCTCGCACACCTACGAGAGCGCGGCGGTCGAGTTTCCTGGCGGGCGGCTCGAACTCGCCGTGTCCGGGGGTGACGACCCCGAATTCGAGAAGAAGGCGCTCGACGCCCGGGTCGCCGACAGCCGGTTCGTCCTCGACCAGCTCACGAAGATCACCCTGGGCGAGAACCCCGACGCGGAGAAGCGGCCGCTCCCCCGCGGGCTCGGCCGGTCGCTCGACCTGTCCCGGGTCGGCGCTTATGGGCACTCCTACGGCGGGTTCACCGCGGGCGAGACGATGGTCTACGACCGCCGTGTCGACGCCGGGATCAACCTGGACGGCGCGATGGCGACCGCGTTCGGCTATCCCCCGGGAAGTCCTTACGTGCCGGGCGAAGTCACGAAACGCGGCCTGGACAGGCCGTTCCTCCTGATGGGCGCCGAGGGCGTCGACGAGAACGGGAAACCGCTCGAGCACACGCACCGGCATCCCGAATTCGACCGCAGCTGGGCGGACTTCTGGGCCAGCCAGCGAGGCTGGAAGCGGGATCTGCTCCTGCGCGGCGGCAGCACGCACATGGCCTACAGCGATCTGCAGATCGTCGTGCCGCAACTCGGCGCGCGCGTGGCGCCGGAGAAGCGTGAGGCGGTCATCGGCACCATCGATCCCCGTCGTTCGCTGGCCGCGCAACGGGACTACATCGGCGCGTTCTTCGATCTGCACCTTCGCGGACGGGACCGGCACCTGTTCGACGGCGAATCCCCGCGGCACCCGAACATCGACTTCATCGACTAGGGCTGTCAGGCACGTTGGTCACCGACGGGAACCCTTCTTAAGGGTCACGCTCAGGGCCCGGCCGTCAGCGTCGCCGCTGTCCCCCTGCCGCAGCACCATCGGGCTCGATGCCGTGGGCGGACGTAGGAGGCCGGGTCCGCGATCGCTCCAGCCCGGCCACCAGCCGGCGCGCCGGTCCGCCCTCGCTATCTGGGTTCTGGACCTTTTCTCGCAGGTCAGAGCGAGGTGATCTTTTCCGGCACGTAAGGCAGTTGACTGCTCTCCAAGGCATGTTCATCATCGACACCGGTTGGCGGTCGGCATTGAGTGACCTGGCCCGCGAACTTCGGGAAGCTCGCAAAGCACTTGGAGGTGCAGCGATGGACACATCCGCGTATGTGAAGGCCGTTGTCGAGCAGACGAGCACGTTTGCCGATTGGGTGCACGGCAGGGATGCGGCGGCCCCGGTGCCGACATGTCCGAAGTGGACGCTGGCCGATCTTGTCGACCATGTCGGCGGGACACAGCGTATGGTGGCGATGCTCGTGGGTGCGCAGATGACCGAGCCGAGCAGGGCGTTCGCCGGCTACGTTCCGGGTCCGACCGATTCGGGCCAGTGGCGCGCCTGGCTTAGCGACGGCGCGGCCGAGGCGAGACGGGCGTTCGCATCGGCCGCCGACGACACGCCGGTGTGGGATCCGTCGGGCGGCGCCGCAGGCGTGCCGTTCTGGTCACGTCGGCTGTTCGGCGAGGTTTGCGTGCATCGCGCGGACGCGGCTGCGGCGCTCGGCATGCGGTACGAGTTGGCGCCGGAGCTTGCCGTTGCGGCCATCGAGGACTGGCTGGACACGATGACCTCCCGCGGCTATTGGGAGAACAAGCCGGGCTTCGCCGATGCGATGCGCGGGGACGGTCAGACTCTGCATTTCCACGCGACCGACGCGCCTGGGGAGTGGGTGGCACGCCGGGAGCCGGACATGGTCGTGCTGGAGCGCACGCACACCGAGGCGGACGTCGTGGTACGCGGCCCAGCCGTCGAGCTCCTGCTCGTGATCAGCAGGCGTCGCCCACTGGATGCGGCTTCCACGCTGGAATTACAGGGGGATCGGGCGCTGCTCGACCACTGGATCGAACACATGGACTGGGTCACCAACGGCTGACCCACGCTCGGATGCAACCTCGCGCCCCAGAGATCCATGGTGGTGTGGCCGTCTGACGAGGAGTTCATCCACTGGGAGCTGGGGCGGCGAATACCGGCTGTTCGGTACGCCGCTTCGATCTGGGGGTATCCATACAAAGATCACTCAACTGGCCCCGCCTCGCCGCCATGGTGCTGGCATTGGGCCTGCTGCTGGCCGCCGCACTGATGCTGACGGGCGGGACCACCGTGTCGCAGGCCGGCCGGTCCGAGCTCGTGCGAGGTTCCTCCGCCAACCCGATCGTCCTGGCAGAGGGCGTCGCGGGCCCGAGGAGGCCGATGGATCCGTGAGAAGCGGTCGTGCCCTTTGCGCAGCTGCGCAGCACCTTAGAGATGAGGTCGCCCGCTCCGGCCAGCGCGAGGAAGCGTGCTGGATCCACGCGGCTACTGCATGGCGGCCAGGGTGAAGGATCCGATGGCCAGTGCCAGGTAGCCTCCCGGAAAGGCGATGTTATGAAAGACGCGGG
>NZ_JBSFVA010000044.1:0-73788 GCF_053592075.1 Nonomuraea sp. NPDC002799 | reverse complement strand
TCAACGCCCTCGCCTATGAGATCACCTTCAAGATGGGAGTGACCGATGCCATCACCGTCGGGCAGGTGGAGGAGGCCAAGGAACGGTTGATCCGGAAGCGGGCCATGCATCTGGACTCCCTGGTGGCCCGGCTGCACGAGCCCCGAGTCAAGCGGGTGATGGAGCCCATGGTGGCCGGTGTCCTCCCCGATATCGACCCCACTTTCTCCGACGACCTGTCCTATGTCCGGGACCTGGGCCTAGTCAAGCAGAGACCTCCGCTGGAGGTGGCGAACCCGATCTACCGGGAGGTCATCCTGCGGGTGCTGGGCGACCCGTCGGAACAGTACATGATGGCCGATCCGCACAGCTTCGTGCTGCCGGACGGCGGCTTCGACCTGCCCCGCCTGTTGCGGGAGTTCGTCGTGTTCTGGCGCGAGCACGGCGAGGTGCTCATCCACCAGGAGGGCTATCACGAGGCCGCCTGCCAGATCATCCTCATGGCCTTCCTGCACCGCCTGGTCAACGGCGGCGGCCAGCTCGACCGCGAGTACGCCGCCGGCACCAAACGCCTGGACGTCCTGGTCCGCTGGCCCTACACCGGCCCCGAAGGCGAACGGCTGGTGCAGCGCGAGGCCATGGAGCTGAAGGTCTGGCGAGCAGGCGGAGTCGACCCGGCACCCGACGGCCTCGCGCAGCTCGACGGGTATCTCGACCGTCTCACCCTGCCCACCGGCGTACTGGTGGTCTTCGACCGGCGTCCCGAGGCCGCGCCCTGGAAGGAACGCGGCGCTTTCGAGCAGGCGACCACACCGTCCGGCCGCCAGGTCACCGTCCTGCGTGCCTGACGGGTGCCTGAGTTTCCGGCGAGGCTTGCAACATGCCGGTCGCTCCACGGGCCTGGCCGTCTCGCTCGACGGCGGTGACCTGTCGGTGCGGGAGCGTTGACTTTTGTTTGGATGGACGCCAAATTAATAGCGCTGCCGCACCACGCCCAGCACGCCCCTGGAAGGCGACCATGAGACGCTTGCTCTCGGTGTTCCTGGTCCTGCTGCTCGGCTCCGCTCCGCTGGTCGTGCCCGCGCACGCCGCCCGCGCCGCGCACGAGGTCACCTACGACCGGTACTCCCTGATGGTGGACGGCCACCGGGTCGTGCTCCAGTCGGCCGAGTTCCACTACTTCCGGCTGCCCAGCCCCGAGTTGTGGCGGGACGTGCTGGAGAAGTTCAAGGCGGCCGGGTTCAACGCCGTCTCGCTCTACTTCTCGTGGGCCTACCACTCGCCGAAGCAGGGCGTGTACGACTTCACCGGCGTGCGCGACGTGGACCGGTTGTTGCGCATCGCCGAGCAGGCCGGGTTGTACGTCATCGCCCGCCCAGGGCCGTACATCAACGCGGAGACCACCGGCGGCGGCCTGCCCGCCTGGGTGAAGACCGTGCCCGGGCGGGCCCGCAGCAGCGAGGCCGGATTCCAGGCGGCCTACCGCGAGTGGTTGCACCGGATCAACCCGATCCTGGCCAGGCACCAGGTCACGGAGGGCGGCCCGGTGATCCTCTACAACGCCGAGAACGAGTACCAGGTCAACACCGACGCCGCGTACATGCAGGACATCCAGGACCAGGCGCGGGCCGACGGCATCGACGTGCCGATCACCACCAACGACTGCTGCGACGCCGGAAGCTGGAGCTCGACCTGGGCGACCGGGCCGGGCGCGGTGCAGATCCCGGGGGTCGACGACTACCCGCAGTCCTTCGACTGCGCCACTCCGGAGGTCTGGGGTCCCTGGGGTGAGGGGCTGACCGAGAAGCTGCGCGACGACATCCCGGTCTTCGCCGCCGAGTATCAGGCGGGCGCGATCGACCTGGGCAACGCCGGTTACGACAAGTGCCGCGAGCTCACCGGCCCGGCCTTCATGAAGTTCTTCTACAAGAACAACCTGATCACGACCGGCGCCACGATGTTCTCCTACTACATGGGCTACGGCGGCACCAACTGGGGCTGGCTGGCCCAGCCCAACGACGTCTACACCTCCTACGACTACGGCGCCGCGATCACCGAGGCCCGGCGGCTCACGCCCAAGTACGACGAGTTCAAGCGCCAGGGCTACTTCCTGGAAGCCGTCACCCCGCTGGCCAAGACCGACCAGGTCACCAGCCCCGCCTCGTCCGGCAACCCGGCCATCGCCACGACCGCCAGGGCGAACCCGGACACCGGCACCCAGTTCGTCCTCGTCCGGCACACCGACCGGGCCGCGACCGGCACGGACGACGCCACCCTCGACTGGGCCGCCCCCGACGGCCGCCACCAGGTGCCCGTGCGGGTGGCGGGCCGCGACGCGCACGTCCTGGTCGCCGGGTACGACCTGGGCGACCAGCGCCTGGCCCTGTCCACCTCGGAGATCATGACGCACGCCCCCATCGGTGGCCGCGACGTCGCGCTCCTCTACGGCACCGGCGGCTCGCCGGGGGCCACCATCCTCCGCTACGCCTCCCAGCCGTCGGTCACGGTGCTCCAGGGCAGCGTGCGCAGCGCCTATGCGGACGGCGACCTGCGGCTCGACTACACCCACGACGGGCTGGCCCGGGTGCTGATCACCGGTGGTGGCCGGCGCCCGCTGCTGCTCCTGCTGGGCACCGACGAGGAGGCGGCGGCGTTCTGGCGCGCGGACACCGCCTCGGGCCCGGTGCTGGTACGCGGCACCGACCTGGTCCGCTCGGCCGCCGCCCAGGGCGACACCGTCAACCTGACCGCCGACGTGGCGGCGACCACGGCTGCGGGAAGGGCTGCGGGAACGGCTGCGGGAACGGCGACGGGTGCGGCGGCGACCACGGCCGGGGAGGTCGAGGTGTTCGCGTCGTCCTCGGCCCGCCGCCTGCGGATCGGCGCCGACGACGTCCGCGTCACGCGCACCTCCAGCGGTTCGATGCTCGGCAGCACCCGCCCGCCCGCCCCGGCCCCGCTGCCCGCGCTGACCTCCTGGCGCGCCCGGCCCGAGTCGCCGGAGGCCCAGCCGGCCTTCGACGACTCCCGCTGGACCGCCGCCGACCACACCACCACCATCAGCCCGCACCCGCCCAAAACCCTGCCCGTCCTGTACGCCGACGACTACGGCCACCATTACGGCAACCTCTGGTACCGGGGCCGCTTCACCGCCACCGGCGCCGAGACCACCATCGACCTGAACGCCATCACCGGCCTGCGCGGCAACTACCTGGTCTGGCTGAACGGCCGCTACCTCGGCTCGGCCGCCGGCGGCGTGGAGGCCGACTCGGGCGACCAGTGGACCACGCCGAACCCGGACCCGGGCCCCGGCCACTTCGGCATCCCGGCGGGCGTCCTCGAACCGGGCGCCGCGAACGTCATCGCCGTCCTCGTCGCCAACATGGGCCACAACGACGACTGGATCGCCGACGACCTGCGCTTCAAGCAGCCGCGCGGCCTGGTCGCCGCCTCGGTCGGCGGCACGCCGATCACCTGGAAGATCCAGGGTGCCGCCGGGCAGGACAAGGTCAGGGGCCCGCTCAACAACGGCGGCCTGTACGGCGAGCGCACGGGATGGCATCTGCCCACTTATCCCGATAAATCCTGGAAAACCGCCACGCCGTCCGCTGCGCTGGCCCCCGGTGTCACCTGGTACCGGACCACGTTCGACCTGGACCTCCCCAAGGGCCAGGACGTGCCGATCGGCCTGCGCTTCGCCGGCGCCCCGTCACCGGCGTACCGCGTGCTGGTCTTCCTCAACGGCTGGAACATCGGCCAGTACGGCGGCGACATCGGCCCGCAGCGGGACTTCTCCCTCCCGGCGGGCCCGCTGAAGGAGCACGGGACCAACACCCTCGCCTTCGCCGTCACCGCCGAGCAGCCGGTCCCGGCCGGCCCCGGCCCGATCAGCCTGTTCGCCTACGGCAACGTGCGCAGGTGAGGCGGCTGGGGCAGCGTGCGCAGGCGGGGCGTCCACGTGCGCAGATGAACCTCAGCCGCGCGGCGGCACCGCCATCTCGCCGAGCTCCGACCAGTCGTCCTGGGGCACGGTCGCGTTGACGATCCTGGGCGTCTCGGCGAGGTAGGGCGGCAACGTCTGCTGGGCCTGCTTGAAGTGGGCCGACTGCACGTGCGCCGCCCCGGCCTCGCCGTCGCGGAAGGCTTCGACCAGGACGTATACCTCCGGGTCGTCGACGCTGCGCGACCAGTCGAACCACAGGCAGCCCGGCTCCGCCCGGGTGGCCTCGGTGAACGCGCCGGCGATCTCCGGCCACCGGCCGGCGTGCTCGGGCAGGATGCGGAACTTGGCGGTAATGAAGATCATCGAGCTGGCTCCATCGGTCGGCGGCAACGAGAAGAGCCTATCCGCGACCCCATATTCAGGATTTTCCTACCAAATGTGTGGGATACTTGACGAGTGAGTCTGGACAGGATCCGCTCGTCGAGCGCCCGGGCCGATTCCCCGCTGACAGCCGCCATCTTGGCGGGCCGGTGGATCAGAGCAGCCGCGGCCGACGACGCGCTCGGTAGGCGCTGGCTGGCCAACCCCGATCCGCGCGGCGGGTCGGCGGTCAGCCCTGAGCCCTCGTCCCTGTATTCGGGGGCGGCGGGCATCGTGCTGTTCTTCCTGGAGCTGGCCGCGGCCAGCGGCCACGAAGCATATCTGGAGGACGCGCGGGCGGGAGCCCGCAGGCTCGCCGCCACCTGGCGAGAACAGGACGACCTCTCGCTCTACCACGGGCTGACCGGCACGATGGTCGCGCTCATGGAGGCGGGCTGGGCGCTGGACGAGGAGGAGTTCGAGTCGGAGGCCAGGGCCATCGCGGACCTGATCGTCCGGCGCGGCGCCGGACTCGGCTGGTCGCGCGACCCCGCGCAGCGCGGCGAGGGCGGCATCATCCTCGGCCTGCTGCGGGCCGGCGCCCATCTCGGCGTGCCGGCCTATGAGGAGGCGGCCGTCGAGGCGGGCCTGCGCATCGCCCGGCTGCCCGTCCCCGGGCACGTCTTCGGCGACTGCGCCGACCTGCCGGTGGACGCCGTCACGCCCGGCTTCCTGGCCGGCACCGCGGGCACCGCGTTCCTGCTGGCCCGGCTGTTCGGCGTCACGGGGGACGAACGTTTCCTGTTCGCCGCGCGCAGCGGAGCGGCCTTCGTCCGCGAGGTCAGCGTCGTGACCGACAAGTGCGCGGTCGTCCCGCACCACGTGCCGCACGCCAGGAGCCTGCACTATCTCGGGTTCTGCTCCGGCTCGGCCGGCGTGGCCAGGATGTTCTACGAGCTTTACCGGGTGGGCGGCGACCCGGGCGACCTGGACTGGGTGGAGCGGCTGGCGCACGGGATCGTGAGCAGCGGGGTGCCGCAGCGCCGTACCGAGGGCTACTGGAACGTGGCCTGTCAGTGTTGCGGCGCGGCCGGCCTGATCGAGTTGTTCGTCGGTTTATGGGCGGCGACCGGGCGAGAGGAGCACCTGGAGTACGCCCGTTCGCTGGCCGCGGACCTGATCGGCCGGGCCACCGACCACGACGGGCGGGGCTACCGGTGGTATCAGGCTTACCGGCGGTTGCGGCCGGGCGAGGTGACGGCGGACACCGGCTACATGGTGGGCGCGGCCGGCATCGGCGCCGCGCTGCTCCACCTGGACGCCGCCGGCCAGGCCGACCGCGCGCGCCGGGTGATCCTGCTGCCCGACAACCCGTTCCCGGCCATTCCCGTGCCCGCATCGGCCTTGCGTTCCTAAATTCATGTATCCCAAGTAGGAAATGTTGACTTTAGGGGCTCGGGCTCGTACGTTCTTAGTCATGAGCCAGGGCCTTTACCTGACCCGGCGCCCGCACGTGGACTTCGGTCACGTCGCCAGCGCGCAGTGTCGCTGATCACGTACCTCGCCCCCAACCCTCTTCTTCCTCCAGAGGAACCATCGTGATCAAGATCAGACCTGCCCTCGTCGCCATGCTGCTGCCCGTCCTCCTCGCGGGCTGCGGCAGCGCCGCGGCACAACCCGGACGATCGGAGACGAAGGAGCTGCGCTACCAGGGCGCCGCCGGCTCCGTCACCTACCCCGAGCTGGCCGCCGAGCTCGGCTACCTCGGTGATCTCAAGCTCAAGTGGGTCGGCAACACCACCTCGGGCCCGCAGGACATCCAGTCGGCGGCGACCGGGCAGACCGACTTCGGCGGCGCCTTCAACGGCGCCATCGTCAAGCTCAAGGCGGCCAAGGCCCCGATCAAGGCGGTGATCGGCTACTACGGCTCCGACAAGGAGAGCTTCAACGGCTACTACGTCAGCGAGAACAGCCCGATCAAAACCGCTCGCGACCTCATCGGCAAGAAGATCGGCGTCAACACCCTCGGCGCCCACCACGAGGCCGTCATCAAGGAATACCTGAAGCGCGCCGGGCTGACGCCGCAGGAGACCGACCAGGTCCAGCTCGTGGTGATCCCGCCGGTCAACACCGAGCAGGCGCTGCGCCAGGGGCAGCTCGACGTCGGCACCCTCGGCGGCGTGCTCAAGGACAAGGCACTCGAACGCGGCGGGCTGCGGCCCCTGTTCACCGACGTGGAGCTGTTCGGCCCGTTCACCGCCGGCGCCGTCGTCCTGCGCGAGGACTTCATCGCCGCCAACCCGACCACCACCAAGACGTTCGTGACCGGCTTCGCCAAGGCCATCGCATGGGCGCAGACCCATACGAGCGAAGAGGTCGTCGCGCTGTCCGAAAAGATCATCGCCAAGCGGGGCCGCAACGAGAGCACGGACACCGTGCGGTTCTGGAAGAGCACCGGCATCGCGGGGAGGGGCGGCGTCATCGCCGACCAGGAGTTCAAGACCTGGATCGACTGGCTGGAACGCGAGGGCGACATCAAGCCCGGCCAGGTCAAGACCTCCGACCTCTTCACCAACCAGTTCAACCCCTACGCCGGCGGGAGCACCTCGTGACCAAGATCAGCATCCGGAACGTCACCAAGACGTTCCAGGTCAGAGACGCCGACGAGGACTTCACCGCGATCGCCGGCATCGACCTCGACGTACGCGACGGCGAATTCCTCACCCTCGTCGGCCCGAGCGGTTGCGGCAAGTCCACCCTCCTCGACCTGGTCGCCGGGCTGACCGGCCCGACGACCGGCGAGATCCTCATCGACGGCAAGCCGATCACCGGGCCGGGCCTCGACCGCGGCGTCGTCTTCCAGCAGTACGCCCTGTTCCCGTGGCGCACCGCCCAGGCCAACGTCGAGTTCGGGCTGGAGGCCAAGGCCGTGCCCAAGAAGGAGCGGGCACGACGCGCCAGGGAGCACCTGGCGCTGGTGGGCCTGTCCGGGTTCGAGGAGCGCTTCCCGCACGAGCTGTCCGGCGGCATGCGGCAGCGGGTGGCCATCGCCCGCAGTCTGGCCTTCGACCCGGACGTGCTGCTCATGGACGAGCCGTTCGCCGCCCTCGACGCGCAGACCCGCGAGTCGCTGCAGGAGGAGCTGCTGCACGTCTGGCAGCACACCGGCAAGACCGTCATCTTCATCACGCACGGCATCGACGAGGCCGTCTACCTCGGCCAGCGGGTCGCGGTGATGACGTCCAGGCCGGGGCGGATCAAGGAGATCGTCGAGGTCGACTTCGACTCGCGCGAGGGTGACCTCCGGGCCGATCCGGCCTTCGGCGAGTACCGTCACCGCCTGTGGACCTTGCTGCGCGACGAAGTGGCGGCGGCGCAGGTTCAGGAGCGAAAGGTGGCGATCACTCATGGCTGACGCGAAACCCGACACGGCACTCGGTGAGCGGCTCCCGGGAGACGTGCACTGGTACGACCTGCCGGACGACGAGGCCGAGACCGAGACCGACGACTCCGGCACCGACGACTCCGGCACCGACGGCGAACCTGACACCGCACCCTTAACGCCCGCCGTCACGTCCGTCACGGTGAAAGCCAGGCGCGCCCGCCTCGGGCGCGGCGCCCGGCGGATCATCACCAACTCCACGGCCATCCTGCTCCTCCTGGCCGCCTGGGAGGCGCTGCCCAGGCTCGGCATCGTGGACCGCGTGTTCGTCCCGCCGCTCTCGGAGAACCTGGCCGCCTGGTACGCCCTCCTCCTCGACGGCCAGCTCTCCGAGCACCTCCAGGCGTCCCTCGTCCGCTCGCTCGCCGGTTTCGGCCTGGCCATCCTGCTGGCCATCCCGCTCGGCCTGCTGATCGGCTGGTACCAGCCGATCGCCGACTTCCTCACCCCGCTGCTGGAGGTGTTCCGCAACACCTCGGCGGTGGCGCTGCTCCCGGTGTTCACGCTGATCCTGGGCATCGGGGAGACGACGAAGATCACGTTCGTGCTGTACGCGTGCTCGTGGCCGATCCTGCTCAACACCATCAGCGGCGTGAAGACCGTGGAACCCCTGCTGATCAAGTCGGCCAGATCCATGGGCCTCGGCCCGGTCCGCCTGTTCCAGAAGGTGATCCTGCCCGCCGCCGTGCCCACCATCTTCACCGGCGTGCGGCTGGCGGGGGCGTACTCGATCCTGGTCCTGCTGTTCGCCGAGATGGTCGGCGCCAAGGCCGGGCTCGGCTACCTCATCCTCGACACCCAGTCCAGCTTCCGCATCCCGGACATGTACGCCGGGATCATCACGATCTCCGTGGTCGGCCTGCTGTTCAACCTGCTCCTGATCGGCGTCGAGCGCCGCTTCTCCACCTGGAGGATCTCATGACGAGAAAGCTGCACCTCAACGCCTTCCTCATGGGCGTCGGCCACCACGAGGCGGCCTGGCGGCACCCGCGCACCGAGCCGGCCCGCCTCACCGACGTCCGCCACTACCAGGAGCTCGCCCGGATCGCCGAACGCGGCAAGCTCGACTCGGTCTTCCTGGCCGACGGCGTGGCCCTGCACGGCAACGTGGGCCACAACGCGCTGGGCGGCCTCGAACCGCTCACGCTGCTCGCGGCCCTGGCCGCCGTCACCGACCACGTCGGACTCATCGCCACCGTGTCGACGACGTACAACGAGCCTTACCACGTGGCCCGCAAGTTCGCCTCGCTCGACCACATCAGCGGCGGCCGGGCCGGCTGGAACATCGTCACCTCCGCCGGTGAGGCCGAGGCCCGCAACTTCGGCATCGAGCGCCCCTCGCACGCCGACCGCTACGCCAGGGCCACCGAGTTCCTGGAGGTCGCCGGCAAGCTCTGGGACAGCTGGGAGGACGACGCCATCGTCGGCGACCGCGTGGGCGGGCGCTACGCCGACACCGGCAAGATCCACGCCATCGAGCACGCGGGCCCGCACTTCGCGGTCAGCGGCCCGCTGAACACCTCCCGCTCCCCGCAAGGCCATCCGCTCCTGGTCCAGGCCGGGTCGTCGGAGGACGGCAAGGAGTTCGCCGCCCGCTACGCCGAGGCCGTCTTCACCGCGCAGCAGACGCTCGCGGAGGGCCAGACGTTCTACGCCGACCTCAAGCGGCGCCTGGCCGCCTACGGCCGGTCGCACGAGGACCTGCTGGTCCTGCCCGGCATCTCCCCGATCATCGGCTCGACCGAGCGCGAGGCGCTGCGGTTGGAGAAAGAACTGGAGGACCTGATCATCCCCGCATACGGCCTGGCGCAACTGGCCACCATGACCGGCATCGAGCTCACCGAGAACGACCTGGACGGCCCCCTGCCCGACGTGCCCGTCGAGACCGAGGGCGCGCAGAGCCGCCGCAAACTCGTCGTGGACCTGGCCAGGCGCGAGCACCTCACGGTCAGGCAGCTCATCGGCCGCCTGGCAGGCGGGCGCGGCCACCGCGTCGTGGCGGGCACGCCCGCGCAGATCGCCGACCAGATCCAGGAGTGGTTCTTCGCCGGGGCGGCCGACGGCTTCAACATCATGCCGCCGGTCCTGCCCGGCGGCCTGGACGACTTCGTCGACCACGTGGTGCCGGAGCTGCAGATCAGGGGCCTGTTCCGGTACGAGTACGAGGGGCGCACGCTCCGCGACAACTACGGCCTGCCCAGGCCGGCCTCCCGCTACGCGGACCTGGCGGTGGCCCGATGAGCATCGTCACCCTGGTGGGCAACCCGCGCCCCGGCTCCCGCACCCTCGCCGTGGCCGTCGAGGCCGCCCAGGCGGTGGGGCGGCGCATCGGCGCCGACCGGGCGTACGACGTCATCGACCTGTCGGTGCTCGGCCCGCACCTGCTCTCGCCCGGCACGTCGCCCGAGGTGGCGTCGGCGCTGGAGCGGGTGCGCGAGGCGAGCGTGCTGATAGTGGCCAGCCCGACCTACAAGGGCACCTACACCGGGCTGCTCAAGGCGTTCGCCGACCGGTTCCCGCCCGACGCGCTGGCGGGCAAGGCGGCGCTGCCGCTGCTGGTCATGGGGGATCCCAAGCACTCGCTGGCGGTGGAGGTGCATCTGCGGCCGCTGCTGGTGGAGCTGGGCGCGATCGTGCCGACCCCGGGCCTGGCGCTGCTCGAAGCGCAGATCCCGGCGCTTGAGGAGCACCTCGACGTCTGGGCGGACCGCGTCGCGCCGCAGGTCGCGGCGGTGCTCGCGGAGAACGCGCGGCGCTGACGACCCACCGCGGCCCCGGCCACGCCATCGCGGCCGGGGCTGCCGACATTTCAGGAAATGTCGCCCGTCGCGTCGGCCGCGAGCACGAGTTAGCGTCACCGGCATGGGTAACTCAGGCACGGGCCCCGGCCCCATCACCCCCGACGGATCCCCGGTCGATTTCTACAGCGTGCTCCAGCCCAGCGGGGAGCCCGAGCTCGTCGCTCAGGTGACCCCGCCCGGCGGCCGCGTCCTGGAGCTCGGCGCGGGTGTCGGCAGGGTCACGCATCCGCTGGTCGCGCTCGGCTTCGACGTGGTCGCCGTGGACGAGTCCGCCGAGATGCTGGCCCGGGTGCGCGGCGCGCGGACCGTGCTCGGCCGGGTCGAGGAACTGCGGCTCGACGAGCGCTTCGACACCGTCATCCTGGCCTCCCAACTCGTCAACACCGTGGACGAGGTCGCCAGAGGCGAGTTCATCGCCACCTGCGCGCGGCACGTCGAGCCGGGCGGCGCGGTGCTCGTCCAGTGGATGCCCGCCGCCGCGCACGACAAGTGGCACGTGGGCCTCGGCAGGAGCGACGGCGACGTCACGATCACGATGGCGGCCGTCGAAGAGGTCTCTCCCGGCGTCTACCACGCGACCATGCGCTACACCTACGGCGACGACAAGGTGTGGACGCAGTCGTTCTCCTCCAGGCGGCTCACCGACGACGACCTGGCCGCCGCGCTGAACGCCGGCGGGCTGCGGCTGGAACGATTCCTCACCGAGGACCGCACGTGGTTGCTGGCGGTGCCGGAATAACACCGGCCGGCGACACGTCGAAGCCCCGGCCACGTCATCGGGGCCAGGGCTTCGACGCTGGAGGAGGTCAGGCGGCGAGGGGCGAGTACGCCTCGGCGTCGCCGGCCAGCACCCTGCTGGGCCGGCCGTCCACGCCCACCGGCACCTCACCGGCGATGGTCACCCGGTGCAGGCGGCGCGGCCGGTCGCCGAAGTCGTGCACGACCCGGTGCTGCGTCGCCCGGTTGTCCCAGATGGCCACGTCACCGGGCGCCCACCGCCAGCGCACCGTGTTCTCCACCTCCGTCACGTGCTCCTGGATCAGCCGGATGAGCGCTGCCGAGGTGGCGGCGGACAGGCCCGCCAGCCGCTTGGCGAAGTCGCCGAGCAGGATCGAGCGCTCGCCGGTCTCCGGGTGCACGCGTACCACCGGGTGCTCGGTCTCGAACACCGTGGAGGCGAAGACCTCGGCGGCCGCGCGAGCCCGGTCCGGGTCGTCGGCGGAGGCGACGCGTACGTAGTCGTGCTGGTTGGTGTGCACGGCCCGCAGCCGGTCGAGCAGGTCGCGCAGCTCGACCGGCAGGTGTTCGTAGGCGCTGACGGTGTTGGCCCACAACGTGTCGCCGCCGGCGGCCGGCACCGTGATCGCCCGCAACACCGAGGCGAGCGGCGGCCGGTCCACGAACGTGACGTCGGTGTGCCAGCGGTCCACCTTCTGGCCGTGGCGGTAGTCGAGGTCGAGGATGTGGCCGTTGCCGTCGAGCGAGGGCACGGTCGGATGGGCCGCGGTGGGCCGGCCGAGCAGCCGGGCGAAGGCCACCTGGCTCTGCTCGTCCAGGTGGTCCTGGCCGCGGAAGAAGACCACCTTGTGGCCGAGCAGGGCCAGGCGGATGTCCGCGACCACGCCGGCGGGCAGGTCGCCGCCGAGCCGGACACCGGAGATCTCGGCGCCTATGCGGCCGGCGACAGGGCTGATGGACAGGGATGACATGGGTTCTTTCCTTCCGGATGAGGGTTTGCCTGCGGTCGGAAGGAAGGACACAGCGCGCTGGCCACGCGGCAGAAATCCACGTGGCCCCGGATGGTCAGAGCCGTGGTCGTCACGCTCACCAACGTAGATCTTGCTCGCGTTGAAGTCAACTGAATTGGTAGGTAATTAGGGTTATTGACGGTGGGCTTGTGCGGAAAACGCTTTTCGTTCTAGTCTTCTAGAAGACTAGAACTCAAGGAGGCGATGTCCCATGATCGACGGAATCGCACTCGCCGGGCGGGCCGGACCGTATTTCGGCGGGTTCGGCGGCCGGTTCGCGCCGGAAGCCCTGGTGACCGCGCTGGACGAGCTGGACGCGGCCTACCAGGAGGCGCTGTCCGACCCGGTGTTCCGTGGCAGGCTCGACGCGCTGCACCGGACCTACTCGGGCCGCCCGAGCATCGTCACCGAGGCGCCGTCGTTCGCGCGGCACGCCGGGAACGCCCGCATCCTGCTCAAGCGGGAAGACCTCAACCACACCGGCTCCCACAAGATCAACAACGTGCTGGGCCAGGCGCTCCTCACCCAGCGCATGGGCAAGCGGCGCATCATCGCCGAGACCGGCGCCGGCCAGCACGGCGTGGCCGCCGCCACCGCCGCGGCGCTGCTCGACCTCGACGCGGTCGTCTACATGGGCGAGGTCGACATGAGACGCCAGGCGCTCAACGTCGCCAGGATGCGCCTGCTCGGCGCCGAGGTCGTGCCCGTGACGTCGGGCTCGCGCACGCTCAAGGACGCGATGAACGAGGCCATGCGCGACTGGGTGGCCAACGTCGAGCACACCCACTACCTCATCGGGTCCGTGGCCGGGCCGCATCCGTTCCCGACCATGGTGCGCGAGTTCCAGCAGATCATCGGCGAGGAGGCGCGGCGGCAGGTGCTGGAGCTGGCGGGGCGGCTGCCCGACGTCGTCTGCGCCTGCGTCGGCGGCGGGTCGAACGCCATCGGCATCTTCCACGCCTTCCTCGACGATCCCGGCGTCGAGCTGGTCGGCCTCGAAGCGGGCGGAGCCGGGATCGGCACCGGCAGGCACGCCTCCGCCATCTCCGGCGGCGGGCCCGGCATCCTGCACGGGAGCCGGACGTACGTGCTGCAGGACGCGCACGGCCAGACCCTGGAGAGCCACTCGATCTCCGCGGGGCTCGACTATCCGGGCGTCGGGCCGCAACACGCCTGGCTGCACGACACCGGACGGGCCCGGTACGCCTCCGTGGACGACGACGCGGCCATGGAGGCGTTCGGGCTGCTCTGCCGTACCGAGGGGATCATCCCGGCGATCGAGAGCGCGCACGCGCTGGCCGGCGCGATCACGGAAGGGCGGCGGCTGGGGCCGGACGGGCTCGTGCTCGTCAACCTCTCCGGGCGCGGCGACAAGGACGTGGACACGGCGGCCCGCCACTTCGGCCTGATGGAGGACGGCTCATGAGCGTCAGGACGGTCATCGAGGAGGCGGGGCGTGAGGGACGGGCCGCGCTCATCGGCTACCTGCCGGTGGGCTATCCCGACGTCGCCACCTCGGTGGCGGCGATGCGGGCCATGGTCGCGGGCGGGGTGGACGTGGTGGAGGTGGGGCTGCCGTACTCGGACCCGCTCATGGACGGCCCGGTCATCCAGCGGGCCACCGAGGCGGCGCTGGCGGGCGGGACCACGCCGGCGGACGCGTTCACCGCCGTGCGCGCGCTGGCCGGGGTCCCGGCGCTGGTCATGACGTACTGGACGCTCGTGGACCGGTACGGGGTCGCGCGGTTCGCGGCGGACCTGGCGGCGGCGGGCGGCGCCGGAATGATCACCCCCGACCTCGTCCCTGACGAGGCCGCCGAGTGGCACGCCGCGGCGGACTCGCACGGGCTCGACCGCGTCCATCTGATCGCGCCGACCTCCAGCCGCGAGCGCATCGTGCTGGCCACCCGGTCCTCGCGCGGGTTCCTGTACGCGGCCTCGCTCATGGGGGTGACGGGGGAGCGGGACCTGGTGAGCGCCGGCGCCGAGGACCTGGTCGCCCGTGCGCGGGAGGTCACCGATCTGCCCGTGTGCGTCGGGCTCGGCGTCGGCGACGGCGCCCAGGCGGCCGAGGTGGCCGGGTTCGCCGACGGGGTGATCGTGGGGACGGCCTTCGTGCGCGCCCTCGCGGAGGCGGCCGACGTGCCGTCGGGGCTGGCGGCGGTGGAGGCGGTGGCGCGAGACCTGGCGGCCGGCGTACGGCAGCGCTGACAGATGTGCGCTCAGGTGTCCAGGCGGAGTGAGACGACCGGCTCCGGCGCCTGCCGCCTGGTGGTGAAGACGACGTGGGAGGCGCACATGATCGCCCGGTCCGCCAGCACCGGCCGGTCGTCCAGGTCGTAGGTGACGCGGGTGCTCATCAGCGCGGCGGCCCCCACCGGTTGCTCCAGCAGGCCGGCCTGCTCCTCCGTCAGGACCACCGGCTTGATCGCCTCGGTCGCCCAGGCCAGCGAGATCCGGCAGCGCTCCTCGATGAGCCGGTAGAGCGGGGTCCGCTTCAGCTCGTCGTCCTCCAGCGCGGCGGCCAGGTCGGGGGGCACGTAGGAGAGCTGGTGGATCACGGGGGAGCCGTCGACGACGCGCAGCCGTTCGATGACCGTGAGGCCGGCGCCCGCCGCCAGGCCCAGCTCCACCCGCACGGAGGCCGGGGCCGGCCCGTGGCGCACGCCGAGGAGCACGGTCACCAGGTCGATGCCCTGCCCCGCCAGGTCCTCGGCCAGGCTGCCCAGGCTGTTGAGCTGGTAGGGGAGCACGGTCCCCGCGACGAACGTGCCGCGGCCGTGGCGCTGCTCGATGCGTCCCTCCGCGCTGAGCCGCTGCAGGGCCTGACGGACGGTCATGAGGCTGACGCCGTAGTGGTCGGCGAGCTCGCGCTGGGAGGGCAGCGGCTGGCCGGCCGCGAACGTGCCGCCGTCGATCTGCGCGAGCACATCGCGGTAGATCGCCTGATATTTCGGCTCGCCCCCCTGCGTCCCCGTGAGCCGGGGCCGCGGCTTCCCCTGAGGGAACGTCGGCATGTCCTCTCCCTGCTGAAAAGCAAAGCTTATCCTCGCCCGGCGGCGTGCCCACGTCGCGAGATCCCGCCTGGGCGATCAGCGGTGGCTAGAAGAAGCGACCGCGGATGATGCGATCCGCCTCACCGGTGAGCTGGGCCGGGAGCGGCGGGCGGTTGCCCTTGTCCAAGGCCCGCTGGGCGAGGTCCACGGCCGTCTTGTGGTGTCCCGCCGCCGCCTTCACCCGGGCCACCCGCAGCAGGACGGCCGCGCTCCGTTCGCGCTCGACGTGCGGGGTGGTCCTGTCGGCCTCATCGACCCGCCCGTCCAGCGCCAGAGCCAGCGTGTACGCCGACAGCGTGGCGGACGTCGCATGCGGGCGCACCCGATCGAGGTCGCGGAGCGCGGGAGCCGGCCTGCCCAGGTCGGCCAGGATCTCCCCACGCGCGCACAACGCCGCCTCGGCGGTCCGGTCCCGGTCGAGCACGGAGTCGAGGATCTCCAGGGCCCCTTCGGTGTGCCCGGCGTACCACAGGGTCCAGGCCAGCTCGGCCTGGATCACCGGGTCGTCGGGGCGGCGGCGGACGGCCGACTGCAGGCAGTGCATCGCGTCCCCGAACTGTCCCTGGCTGACCCGGATGCGGCCGATCCCGGTCAGCAGGGTGGCGATCGCCATGTCCGTGCCGGGGAGCATGCCGAGGTGGGAGACGGCCCGGTCGTAGTGGTCGACGGCCGGGCCCAGGTCGTCGCGGGCGTAGGCGATGTTGCCGAGGACGGACTCCGTCTCGGCCCGCAGCCGCGGGTCGCCGCCGCAGCGCTGGAGGGCCGCGTCGGCGTAGGCGGCCGCGCGCGTGAACTCGCCCTCGCGCCGGGCGAACTCCGCCAGGCGCAGGCAGCCGGCGGGATCGGTCAGGCGGTCGTCGCGCTCCGGATCCCGGCCGCGCAGGAGCGCCTGGGCGAAGTGGTCGTGCGACAACTCGCACGACCCCGTGGGCGAGCGCCTCTCCACCGTGAGGATGCGGCGGTGGGCGAGTGCCGAGATCACCCGGGCGGGCAGGCCGCCCGTCTCCGTCAGGCCCATCTCGACGACCATCTTGTGCCCGTCGTCCGTCACGAAGCCGCGCCGCAACTGTGCGAGGAGCCGGCTCGTCTGGCTCTGGTAGACCTCGTGGGCCACGTCCTCGATCATCCGGTGGCAGAACTCGCTGACGGACTGATCGATGTTCACCAGCTCCGTCACCTGTTCCGTGGTGATCACCGAGGTCCGCGGCGGGAGAGCGTTCCAGAGCCCCGAGCAGACGAGCTGGAGCTGCAGCGGCTGGATCGTCGGCAGGTACCGCACGATGCCCGTGCCCAGCGGGGTGTGGTGGCTCACGGTGCGCAGCAGGTCGACCAGCGCCTCCGCGGCGCCCTCGGAGAACCGGCAGCCGGTGCCCTCCAGCGGCCGTCTGGTCGCCTCCAGCGCGGCGTCGACGGTGAGCGTCTCCAGGAAATACTCCACGACCTGCGTGAACGTGCGCACGCGGCGTTGGAGCACGGCGAGCTGGTGGTCGCGGATGACCATGAGCACGCGCAGGTTCGGGTTCTCCTGCATGGCCTCGGCGAGCTGGTGGAGGAAGTCGTCGGCCTCCGCGCGCCCGTGCCCGGTGTCGGCGAACAGGTTCTCGGCCCTGTCGATGGCGACCAGCGTGAGCATCGGGTCGTCGTAGGGGTCCCGCGACTGCGGGCGGCGCCGGAAGAACGCGGGAAGCGTCAGGCCGGACAGGTCGGAGGGCAGGTCGTGCGGCGACCAGGAGGAGAGCACCGCGAAGACCAGCGGGTTGTGCCCTTCGCGCAGCGCGGCGGTGGGGACGGGGGAGCCATGCCATATGCGGCCGACCGGCAGCACGTCCGTCACCCCGGAGTGGAGCAGCGGCAGGACGCCGGCCTGGAGCAGCGACGTCTTGCCCACGCCGGAGGGGCCGCAGAGGGCCGTCAGAGGGTTCGCCAGCCAGAAGTCGGCGACCGCTCGTGCGTCCCGCGCCCGGCCGAAAAACTTGTCGCTATCGCCCAGACGGAAGGAACGTGGCCCAACATACGGTTCCACCCTTGATTCACCATCCCGATGGATGACATCACCTGCGCCCTAAGCGCCGCCGTAGCTCACCGGTGAAGTCGTTGATTGTCCCCCAATAAATGGAGATCCGCCATTCTTCGAACCGATCCGTGAAATATCGCATGGTAGGTGGTCCGCCGCGTCCCTCCATCTGGTCGTTCGGAGGTTTCCCCTGGACGCTCACCTGGCGTTTGCGCACCATGCCGGGCAGGCTGCGTTGCAGTCCTTTGAAGAGGCTCTTGAATGTCCGGTCCCGCAGGCCGTAACCGATGAACAACAAGGAACGCGTCGTGAGCGCCCGGCGGATCACCGGCGGGATGATGGCCGGGTCCGCTGTCAGGTTGGCGATGAACGCGTCGTGGTCGTCGCCGGTCAGGACCATGGAGGGCGGCTGGCTCAGCCGCCGTGCAGGTGGTAGATCAGCGGGGCGTCGGGCTGGGGGTTCCAGCCCGCCTCGCTGTCCAGGAGTTCGCCGCTGGGTCGTCGGCGTCGTCGTAGGGATAGCCGTGCTTCCTGGCCAGACGCCGGCTCAGCTCGCGGCCGCTGGGCAGGGCGCCCGCGACCGCGCCCGCGCCGATGAAGGGCACGCGGTCTCCGTGACGTAACTGGTCGATGAGCCGGTTCCACTCGCCGTCCCGCCACGCGCCGAAGTCCGTCAGGTGGCGCACGGGCGGATCAGGTCACCGAGCTGAATCCGGCGATCGGTTCGGTGTCCTCTTCGAACAGGCTCTCAAGGGTGCGCCGCAGCGGTGTGCTGTCCAGCTCCTTCAAATCCTCCAGCGACCAGTCCTCGACATTGATGAGGGCGGCCGTTCCCGGCAGGTCGTCATGCATTTTACGCTCCATGGTGTGGCCGGCGGCTGTATCCGGTCGTCCGATAACTTTAATAGGGTCGGTGGCTCGCGCGTGCTCTCAACGCGATTCTGTGGTGAGACGACATGCTATTCAACCTTTACTATGGCGGGCAGGGAAACAATCTTCCTTATCTCGGAGGTCCCAGATGGAGCCGGTCGACACCGCGGGCGCGCCTGGACCGGCTCCGGAGGTCTGGGGGCGGGTCCCGCAACGCAACCGCAACTTCACCGGCCGCGAAGCGCTGCTGGAGCAGATCCGCCACAGCGTCAGCGAGGTGGCCGCCGTGGTCCCGCTGCCGAAGGCCCTGCACGGGCTGGGCGGCGTCGGCAAGACACAACTCGCCGTCGAGTACGCCTGGCGCTACCGCGGCCTTTACGACCTGGTCTGGTGGATCACCGCCGACCAGCACGTCCTGGTCCCGCCCACGCTGGCGTCGCTGGCGCCCCGGCTCGGCGTTCCGCTGGCCGAGAACGTGGGCATCGAGCAGTCCGCCGAGGCCGTCCGCGACGCGCTCCAGCGCGGCCAGCCGTACGCCAAGTGGTTGCTGATCTTCGACAACGCCGACCAGCCGGAGTCGATCAAGGGCTACATCCCCGCGAACGGCCACGTGCTGATCACCTCCCGTAACCCCCGGTGGGACACGGCGGCGATGCCGGTCTCCGTCGACGTCTTCACCCGGCGCGAGAGCGTGGAGTTCCTGCGCAAGCGGGCGCAGGGCATCGAGGCCCGGCAGGCCGACGAGCTCGCCGACGCGCTGGGCGACCTGCCGCTGGCGCTGGAGCAGGCCGGGGCGTTGATCTCGCTCAGCGCGATCTCCGTGGGGGACTACCTGGACGAGCTGGAGAAGAACACGCGCGAGCTGCTCGGCTCCAGCAAGTCGACGGAATATCCGCAGTCCATGACCGCGGCCTGGCGGTTGTCGGTCGGCCTGCTCCAGGATCGTTGCCCCGAGGCCGTCGACATCCTGCGCTGCTGTGCCTTCTTCGGCCCCGAGCCCATCCCGCGCGACACCTTCCGCCAGGGCCGCGGGGTGGTGTCCACCCAGCTGGGCCAGCTCCTGTCCCGCCCGATCATGGTGGCCAAGGCGATCGGCGAGCTCAACCGCTTCGCGCTGGCGAAGATCGACGCGGAGTCCCGGACGATCCAGGTCCACCGGCTGATCCAGGCGCTTCTGCGCGACGACCTCACGAGCGAGGCCCAGTCCAGCGCCCGGCACGAGGTGCACCTGCTGCTGGCGAACGGCGCGCCCGCCGACCCCGAGGAGATCGAGACGTGGCGGCACTGGGAGGGGCTCGTCGCGCACCTGACGCCGTCGCGCGTGGCCGACTGCCAATCCCCGGCCGTCCGGGCCTTCGCCGTCGACGCCCTGCGCTACCTCTACCGCAAAGGCAACTACAGCACCGCGAGAGACGCCGCGGAAGAAATGCGCAGAAAGTGGACGGAGGACTCCGGGCCGCAGCACCTCGACGTGCTGAAGGTCCGCCGCCACCTGGGCAACGTGTTGTGGCAGCTCGGCGAGTACGACGCCTCCTACGCCATCAACCAGGAGACCCTGGGCATGGCGCGGGAGACCTTGGGGCCCGAGCACGAGGAGACGCTGCGCGTGCTCAACAACCACGGGGCCAACCTGCGTGCCCGAGGGGACTTCGGCGGGGCGATGGAGCAGGACCTGCTCTCCCGGCGGCTGCATGAGAAGGTCTTCGGCCCGGCGCATGCCCGCACGCTGCGCGTGATCAACAACCTCGCCCTCGACCGTGCCCTCATCAGCGACTACGACGGCGCCCGCGACCTGCACGAGCAGGCGTTCCTGGAGCAGACCAGCGGCGAGGCCGGCACCAGCCGGTGGGAATTGCTCAACACGATGATCGAGCTGGCCCGGGTGGTCCGGCTGTGCGGGGACTTCTCCGACGCCTGCGACGCGGGCATCGACGCCTACGACTACGGCCGCCTGGAGTTCGGCCTCCAGCATCCGCTGACGCTCAGGGCCGCCAAGGACCTGTCGGTCGCCAAGCGGCTCCTGGGCGAGGTGGGCGAGGCGCTGGAGCTCGCGGAGAACACGTACACCATGCTGGGCACGCTCTTCGGCCCGCGCCACCCCGACGCGCTGTCCGCCGCGGTCACCCTGTCCAACGCCCTGCGCGAGTCCGGCCAGCTCGAACGCGCCTCCGAGCTGGCCGGCCAGACCGTGGCGGGCTGCGCCGACGTCTACGGCAAGTCGCATCCCTTCACCCTCTGCACGCGCTCCAACCTCGCCCTGCTCTACCGGCTGCGCGGCCGCCCCGACGAGGCGCGGGCGATCGACGAGGAGATCTACGCCGAGCTCGTCGCCCGGCTCGGACCCGATCACGACTTCGTGCTGAGCTGCGCCTACAACCTGGCCGGCGACCTGGCCGCGCTCGGTGAGGCGACCGCGGCCAGGGACCTCGACCTGGCCACGCTCAAGGCGGCCCGCCGCCGGTTCGACGAAGAGCACTACATGATCTTCGCCGGCATCACCAACCTGGCGCGCGACCTGGAGGCGACGGGGGAGCGGGCGGAGGCCGAGCAGCTCCGCGGCCAGTTGCGGGCGCGGCTGGAGAGGACCGCATCCAGCCACGACCACCGGGCGTCGATGCTCACCAGCCGCCGGGTCGATCTGGACTTCGACCCGCCGCCGTTGTGAGGGACCTGTCGCGGTGGAGGCGGGACTCCTGGCGGGCCGCCGCCTCGGCCTCCGTCGTCACCGGCTCGGCCAGCCAGGGCTCCAGCGTGCTGCGCATCCCCGCCACGAACCGCTCGCCCTCCCCGGTCAGCAGCCCGCTCGCGACCAGCGTCCCGGTCACCTCGTAGGCGGCCGCGCGCCACCGGGCGAACCGCGTCTCGGCGGCGAACCGGTCCTCCTCCGAGCTGGGCAGCGACCGCTGGCGGCGCCAGAAGCCGCTCACCCCGAGGTAGGCGTACGCGCCGTGCAGGAGCCCGTGGATCGGCCGGGGGTCCTCGCGCCACGGGGCGTAGTGGCGCTGCCCGTCGTCCGGCCGGGTCAGGCGGACGACGTCGAGGAGGGCGGAGAGCTTGGCGTGCTGGATCTCGTGGGACAGCGTCTCCGCCAGGCCCAGCCCGTCCTGGGGCGGGGACAGCGCGATGGTGCCGAACAGGTCGCGCGAGGAGGCGCTGTTCTGGGCGCGTTCGCGCGCCTGGAGCGGGGTCAGGGCGATGACGATGGAGGCGATCTCGTTGGCGGTGGTCCAGTGGCCGGCCACCAGGATGCCCCAGGCGCGCTGCACGTGCTCACGCAGCGAGTGGTGCTCGCTGTCCTGATCCGCGGTCGAGCCGGGCCAGCGGTAGGGGTCCAGGTCGTCGACGAGCACGCTCAGGCGGCGCCCGCCCTCGTCGGCGGTCAACCGGCGCAGCCCCCGCCAGCCGTCGGTGCGGGCCATGCGCTCGTCGAGATGCCATCGGCCGATGGGCGCCGCGCGTCCGGCCACCGTGACCTGGCCGGAGCCGTCCACCTGAAGGGGCACGAGGTCGTCGTCGGCGTCCACGGTGAGCGCCCCCAGCGAGGGCAGCACCACCCGGCCCTCGTCCACCGGCACCCACACCTCGCACGGCAGGCGGCCCCTGATCGCCGCCGCGGCGGTGACGGCGCCCAGCCGGGCGGGTGACGGGGCGTCCTCCTTGGGCAGATCCTGGGCCGTCCGCCGGGCCCAGGCGCCCACCGCCGGATAGCGGATCAGCGCGTCCACGGCCTCAGGCGCGCGCTTCTGGATCGCGGCGAGCCCGTCGTAGGCCTGCTCCGCCGCCCGCACGTGCCGGTGCCCGCTACGCCGGGCCGCGTCCAGAGCTCCGAGGATGAGCAGGAGATGCTTGCTCCGCTGGATCGTCCGCAACGTCTGGGCGGCGCTCAGCCCGCCGCCTCCCCGGCTCAGAGCGGTGAACACGTCCCCGGGAATACGGTGCGAGTCGGGCCGCATCGTGGTCCTTTCTTGTCATCGGCCGTCCGGTCGCCGCAGGTCGGCGACGAGCCGGGCGCGAATGTGGCCGATCAGGCGGTAGAGGTCGGCGCAGTAGACGGACGGGTTCTGGAAGCCGGTGCCCGCTCGGTAGCGGTGCGGGTAGAGGCCGGCGCCGCACACCCGGCCGAACCGGCAGGAGCGGCACTCCTGGCTGAGCGCCGACCAGCCGAGCTGGCGGGCGACGATGCCGGGGTAGCGCAGTGCGGCGTCGAAGGGGTGGTCGGCGATGTTGAGGCCGGTCGCGGCGGCGCCGTGCCGGACGACCTTGAGCGAGTCGGTCTGCTCGATGGTGCCGTCCGTCTCGATGACGACCAGGCTCGACGGCGTCAGCCCGACCGCCTCGCTCGCGGAGGCGCCTCCGACGAGCAGCCGCATGATCTCGTGGAAGAGCCGGACGACCGTCTCGTCCCGGTCGGTGCCGTACCAGCGGTCGAAGATCTCGATCAGCCAGTCGGCGTACGGCGTCTTGTCCTGGCTGGGCGGTCTCCCGGGCGGCGGTGCGTCCCAGGTGCCGTGCGGCAGCAGGAAGTCGATCATCGGCGGCTGGAAGGCGACGAGCGCGGCGTAGGTTTCGAGGGGATCGTTGGCCAGGTCGATCGTGCACAGCAGGCCGCCGTACAGGTGGCGGTGCGACGGCCGCATGAGCAGCCGCAGCGCGGCGGCCACGGCGGCGTGGGAGCCGCGCCCGTCGGCGTAGCGCCGGTTGCGGTCATGCGCCCGCGGGTTGCCGTCGAGGCTGACGCCGACCTTGAGGTCGAGCTCGCCGAAGGCGTCGAGGGCCTGCTCGCCGAGCAGGACGGCGTTGGTCTGCACGACGGCGTCGACGCGGACGTCCGAGCCCGTCTCGGCGCGGATCGTCCGGACCACGTCGGTCAGGTAGGCGTGCCCCGCCAGCAGGGGCTCGCCGCCGTGCAGGACGACGCGCACCGATCGCAGGCCGTGGCCGTGGACGTGCTCGGCGATGCGGCGCGCGGCGGCGGCCACGACGGCGGGCGGCATCACCATCGGCTGCGAGCGCCAGCTCTGGTCCGACAGCGTGTAGACGTAGCAGTAGTCGCAGGCCAGGTTGCAGCGGCTGTGGACCTTGAGCAGGAATTGGCGGAACGGCTGCGGACGCCAGCCGTCATCGACCAGACCGTCGATGTCGAGCGTTTCCGGCCACTCAAGTCCTGAATCGGATTTCATCCGCGAAAGCACTCCCGTACCACCCCTGGGCAGGAGCGATTATCGATGCTAACCGAGTAACGGGAAGATCTGGAGCACAAAGCGAAATCATCCGGGGCCCGCATCGCCGGCCGCGTCGCCGTCCGGCATGGAATGCCTGCTCAGCAGGGGTGTCATCCGGTAATTGCCACGCTCGGCGGAAAAGCATTGGACGCCTCCGCAGAGCCGGTCATAAGCGGGCGCGTGGAAAAACGGTGTCGTCCGCGGAACAAGATTCTTTAACTGCCAGATGGGGAAACAGCACCGCTTCTCCAGCATTTCCGGACGTACGATGCCGCACTGATCAGCGGTGGGGCGGCGCCGGCCGGCTGCTTCGAACACGCGCTCGGGACACTACCGTGCGCGGGCGCGCCTGCTCTACCCGTCTCATACGCCGATATTTCGACCCTGACAAGATCTTGTCAGGGCGTTGCAGCGGTGTTTACCTCTTGCCCAAGATGCGCGCAATCTGCGCATCCCTGGCACGCAGGAGGGAAATCGTGTCGACCAGACCCTGGTTACGTAGCGTCCTCGTAGTCGTCGCGCTCACCGCGTCGGCTCTCCCGCTGGCCGCGGCCGCCCGAGGCGAACCCGGCGGGCAGGCCCCGGAGATCCACGACTTCCAGGCCGAGCAGCACGGCAAGCCCGACCTGGACAACCGGCAGGGACAGGTGCCGCCGCCCGTCGGCGCGAGCGCCCGCGCCGCAGGGCCCCAGGCCGAGATCCGCTGGAACGCTCTCGGCACCCCCGCCGCAGTCATCAGCGCGGAACCGCTGGCCGAGGGCCTGGGCTCCGATCCCGAGCAGGCCGCGCGCGCCTACCTCAAGAGCCACGAGAGCGTCTTCGGCCTGCCGGCCGGAGCGGTCGACGCGCTGGAGAAGGTCGCGGTCAACCCCATCGGCGCGGGTCACGCCGTGCTGCTGCGCCAGCGCTTCGGCGGCCTGCCGGCCGGCGTGGACGGTCTCGTCGCGATCGGCGTGCTCGACGGCACGGTCCGGCACGTCACCTCGTCGTTGTCCCGGCTGACCGAGGCGCCCCCGGCCGCCGCGATCAGCGAGCGGCAGGCGCTGGAGATCGCGGCCAGGGACGGCGGCATCGACCTGGCCACGGCGGCCACCCAGCAGGCCACCCCGGTCGCGGTGCCCGCGCCCGACGGGGTGCACAGCGCGTACCAGGTGGTCCTGATCGGCGGGGCGGACGGCGAGGCGGCGGCGTACACGACGCACGTGGACGCGGTCAGCGGCGCCATCCTGACCCGCGAGAACCTGGTCGACCACTTCGAGCCCGAGAACCCGCACTGGTCGGCGTTCCCGGCGAACCCGCCGGGCGACTACTCCTCCAGGGACACCCGGCAGACCTGGTGCTTCCAGCCCGGCCCCGGTTGCGACTACGTGAGCGGCGGCGATCCGGCGACGGGCAAGGCGTGGGACGTCGACCACGCCACGAACACGCCGACCTACTCCAGCCTCGGCAACGCGGCCAAGACCTACGAGAACCGGGCGAGCGGCGACGCGTTCACCGTCGGCACCCGCTCCAACGTGCTCACGCCCAGCAGGAACTACACCTACCCGTGGCGCAACGCCTGGTACGAGGCCAAATGCGACCCCGCGGCGCTCGACCAGAGCGGCGAAGCCGACCTGGAGGCCGCCATCGCCAACCTGAACGCCCTGCACAACCGCATGCACGACTGGTCCTACCGCCTCGGCTTCACCGAGACCGCCTGGAACATGCAGGCCGACAACGGCGAGCGCGGCGGCCTCGGCGGCGACCCCGAGCGGGGCAACGCCCAGGCGGGCGCCCGCGTGTTGTCCGTGCGGGACAACGCCAACCAGATCAGCGGCCCCGACGGGGTGGCGCCGATCACGAACATGTACCTGTGGCAGCCGATCGCCGGCTCGTTCTATTCGCCGTGCGTGGACGGCGACTACGACATGTCCGTGGTGGGCCACGAATACACCCACGCCATCTCCGGCCGCATGATCGGCGGCCCGAACGCCGGCTGGAGCGGAGCCCAGGCCGGCGCGATGAACGAGAGCACGTCCGACCTGATGGCGATGGAGTACCTGTACGAGTACGGCTTCCGCCCGGCCGGCCGCACGCCGTACGTCACCGGTGGCTACGTCACGGGGGACAAGGAACGCGGCATCAGGAACTACGACATGTCGAAGTCCCCGCTCAACTACAGCGACCTCAACTACGACATCGTCGGCCAGCAGGTGCACGCGGACGGCGAGATCTGGACGGCCACGCAGTTCGACGTGCGGGCGGCCTTCGTCAAACGGTACGGCTCGGCCTCGGCCGGGCTGCAGCGGTCGTGCGCGGACGGGCGCACGGCGGTCGAGCGGTGCCCGGGCAACCGGCGCTGGGCGCAGGTGTCGTTCGACGCCCTGCTGCTGATGGCCTCCGGCGCGGTCAGCTACGTCGACCACCGCGACGCGCTCCTGGCGGCCGACGCGATGCGCTTCGGCGGCAAGAACCAGGACATCATGTGGCGCGCGTTCGCCGAGCACGGACTCGGGGCGGGCGCCGCCAGCACCGGACCGAGCGACCCGGACCCGACGCCCAGCTTCGTCAACCCGGCGGGCCGGAACGGCTCGCTGCAGCTCAAGCCCCTGGGCGAGGCCAAGGGAGCGGCGCTGCGGCTGTACGTCGGCGACTACGAGGGACGCGTGGTCCCGGTCGCCGACACCGATCCCGCGACGCCGCTGGCGGACACCGTGGAGATGACGCCCGGCGTGTACGACTTCGTGGTGGCGGGCAACGGGTTCGGGCACAAGCGGCTCACGTACGCCGTGGTGCCCGGGGTGAAGCTGCCGCTGCCGCTGCTGTTGTCCCGTAACCACGCCTCGGCGGCGAGCGGTGCGACGGCGTCAGGGGACGGCGTCAACCAGGCCAGGCTGATCGACGACACCGAGGCCACGAACTGGGCCTCGCTCACCGGGGCGCCGGCCGGCAAGTCGGTCGTCGTGGACCTGGCCGGCGACAGCCCGGTCAAGATCCGCCGGATCCAGGTCAGCGCGATGCTCCGGCCGAACGTCAACGATCCGGCCGACCCCGGCGGGCAGAACCGCTTCTCCAGCCTGCGCGCGTTCGAGGTGCTGGCCTGCAGCTCCGGCTGCGCGGACGTGGCGAACTTCACGAAGGTCTACACCAGTCCCGGCGACGCGTTCGACGCCGGGCTGCCGCGTCCGCGCGGGGCGAACATGATCCTCAAGTCGTTCGGCGTGCGGACCGTCACCGCGACCCACCTGATGTTCCGGGTGGTGAGCACCCAGTGCACCGGCAACCCGTTGTACGCCGGTGAGCAGGACCAGGATCCGAACTCCGCGACCGACTGCGGCACCGCGAGCCCGCAGCGGGAGCAGGTGCGAGCGGCCGAGTTCCAGGCGTACTCGTCCTGAACCGCGATGCCTGCGGCCCGTCGCCGAGCGGCGGGCCGCAGGCACCCGCGCGTGGGCGGTCTTGAGGCTTAGTAGATGCGGTACTTGCGGCCGCAGTTGTCGAGCTTGCCGGCCCAGCAGGTGAAGGTGTAGACCTTCTTGATCTTCCGGCCGCTCCAGCTACCGGAGACCTTGCCGTCCCACACCTGGTTGAACTTGCGCCAGGAGCCGTTCTGGTAGACCTCGAACCACACCCACGCCTTCTTGCCGCCCTTCTTGTCCACCCCGTGCCACTTCGTGAAGACCTTGCCGTCGCTCTTCCACGTCTTGCCGAACGTGTAGGCCTTGCCGTCGCTGGAGAAGAACTTGCCCCAGTTCACGATCGTGGTGCCGGCCTGGGTGGCGCTCGTCGTCGCGGTCCGCGTGGTGGCCTGCGCCGCCGGGGTGAGGGCTATGCCGGTGACGGCCATGGAGCCGATGAGAGTCGCTGTCGCGAGGGCCTTGCGCATTGGGTTCCTCCCCGTTCGGTGCGCCGGTTCGTCCGGCGGCACGGACATTACGGAGAGCTGTGGCGATCATCTGTGGAGAAGTCCACACATCAATGGTGATCAGCGACACATCCCCGCCACGCCGCCTGTCGTGGCACACTGCGGAATGCGCTTTCCCACCGTCGGCGATGCCAGGCACACAGGAGCTCCCTTGCCACCACGCAACCATCGGGCCGCGATCATCGGAACCGGCGGGATCGCGTCCGCCCACGCCCAAGCCGTCGCGGCCGCCGGCGGCCGGGCCACGCTCGTCGCCGTGGCCGACGTCGACCCCGGCCGGGCCAAGGCGTTCGCCGGCACGTGGGACGTCCCGGCCGTCTACCCGGGCCTGACGGAGCTGCTGCGGGAGGAGCAGGTGGACATGGTCCACCTGTGCACGCCGCCGCGGTCGCACGCGCCGCTGGCCGTCGAATGCCTGGAGGCCGGGGTGACGGCGCTGGTGGAGAAGCCGCCGACGCTCACGCTGGCCGAGTTCGACATGCTGGCCGAGGCCGAGCGCCGTTCCGGCGCGCACGTCGCGACCGTCCTGCAGCACCGCTTCGGCGCGGGCGCGGCGCGCCTGCGGAACCTGGCGGACGCCGGCCACCTCGGCCGCCCGCTGCTGGCCACGTGCCTGACCCAGTGGTACCGCGACGAGGACTACTACGCGGTCCCGTGGCGCGGCACGTGGGAGTCCGAGGGCGGCGGCCCGACGATGGGGCACGGCATCCACCAGTTCGACCTGCTGTTCTCGGTGCTCGGCCCCTGGCGCGAGGTCACCGCCGTGGCCGCCCGCCAGGCCCGCCAGGTCGACACCGAGGACGTGTCGATGGCGCTGGTGACGTTCGAGAGCGGCGCGGTGGCCACCGTCGTGAACTCGGTGGTGTCGCCCCGGCAGACCTCGGAGCTGCGCTTCGACTACGAGCACGCCACGGTCGAGGTGGCGCACCTGTACGGCTACACCGACGACGACTGGACGATCACCCCGGCGCCCGGCCACGAGGCCGTGGCGGACCTGTGGGCGCCGGGGCACACCACCGTGCCGAGCGGCCACGAGGGCTGGCTCGCCGCCGTGCTCGACGCCCTCGACCAGGGCGCCAAGCCGCCGGTGACGGTCGAGGACACCCGGCGCACGATGGAGTTCATCGCCGCCCTCTACGCCTCCGCGTTCACCGGAGAGCGCGTACGAAGCGGGCAGATCACCGCTGACAGCCCGTTCGCCCGCAGCATGCGGGGCACGGGAGCCCCGTGGAAGAAGGTGCGGAACCCGTGACCCTGCAGGCCAACCACGAGCTCGGCCGGTCGGTCGCCGTCCGGTCGGGCGACGTCGAGCTGTTCACCTACGTCTACCGCCCGGACACGCCGGTGCTGGAGTCGCCCAAGCCGTACCTGCATCCGATCCGCACCCGGGGCGGCGCGGAGGTGGCGCTGTTCCGGCCGCACGACCACGTCTGGCACAAAGGCATCGCCTGGTCGCTGCCGCACGTGGGCGAGCACAACTTCTGGGGCGGGCCGACGTACGTCGAGGGCGCGTACGTGCAGCTCGGCAACAACGGCACCGCCGCGCACCGCGAGCTGACCGCGCTGTCGGCCGCCGGCGGCCGCGTCGAGATCGGGCACACGCTCGGCTGGACCGCGCAGTCCGGCGCCCCCGTCATCGAGGAGCGGCGGACGCTGACCGCGACCATCGTGGACGACACGATCTGGGCGCTGGTGTTCGAGACCGCGATGACGAACGTGTCCGGCGGCGCGCTCGACTTCGGCTCCCCGACGACGAAGGGCCGCGAGAACGCCGGCTACGGCGGCCTGTTCTGGCGCGGCCCCCGGTCGTTCACCGGCGGCGTCATCCAGTCGCCCGGCGGGGCGGGCGGCGACGAGCTACGCGGCACACGCGCCGAATGGTTCGGCTTCCGCGGCCGGCACGACGGGACGGGCGACCACTCGACGGTCGTCATGGTCGACGACGCGTCGAACCCGCGACACCCGCCGCAGTGGTTCGCGCGCAGCGAGGACTTCGCCTGCCTGTGCCCGGCCCCGTTCTTCAGCGAGGAGGTGACGCTGCCGGACGGCCGGACGCTCGCCTTCCGGTACGCGGTCGTGATCGCCGACGGCGACAGGGGCGAGGACGGCACGGCGCTGCTGGCCGAGCAGGGCAGGGACGCGCTCGCATGACCTTCCCCGGAGGCACGTCGGTCAGCCGGCTGTCGGTGTACACGGGCGTGTGCGCCGACGGCCTGGAGGGCGGCACACCGCACCTGCACACCGCCTCCACCGAGGCGTACGTCGTCGTCGGCGGGCACGGGGCGTTGCAGAGCATCGACCTGAACGGCCTGCGCGAGACCGAGCTGCGCGCCGGCTCGACCGTGTGGTTCACCCCGGGCACCATCCACCGCGCGATCAACCGCGGCGGCCTGGAGGTGGTCGTCGTGATGCAGAACGCCGGGCTGCCCGAGGCGGGCGACGCGGTCATGACGTTCCCGCCCGAGATCGTCGCCGACCCGGAGCGGTACCGGCAGGCCGCGACCCTGCCCGCCGAGGGCACGGCGGAGGCCGTCACGCGCCGGCGCGAGCTGGCCGTCGAGGGTTTCCTGCGCATCGCCGACGCCCTGCGCGCGGGCGACACCGGCCCGCTGCGCCGCCTCTACGACAGCGCCGTCGCCCTGGTCCGGCCCCGGGCGGCGGTCTGGCGGGACATCTGGGAGCGCACGGTCGCGACGGAGACCCGCCGCACCGGCGACATCCTGGCCGCCCTGGAACGCGGCGACGGGACCCACCTCCAGGAGTCGGCGCTGATGGAGAGCCCGCCGGAGGAGCGCTGGGGCATGTGCGGCCATCTGCGCGCGCACGACGTCGCCCACCCGATCGTGCACACCCCCTGATCGGGAGCCTGTGCCGATCTTCGATGTGGCACGCCTCTCAGATGTAGGGCGCGAGATGCTCGGTCGGGCCGGCCAGGGCGGGGGAGGCGTAGCGGGCCTGGGAGAGGTGCACGCCGGTGGCGCGTTCGGCCAGGGCGAGCGCGGCGGCCGTGGGGACCCCGGCCCACCCCGGGTCCTCGACGCCGGTCTCCATGCCGAGCTCGCGCAGGTCGGCCTGGAGGCGGCCGGGGTCCTCGCCCGTTCTGGAACGGCCTTCGTACAGGTCGAAGGCGGTGATCAGGCGGCCGTCGACGCAGTACGTGAAGTCGGCGCCCTCGCTGGTCACGAAGACGGCCGCGGTCGCCGACCCCTCCGACAACCCGCAGGCGTTCTCGAAGGCGACGCCTCCCCAGCCGGTCTCGACCAGGACGGCTCCGCCCCTGGCGGCCCAGGCGGCGATCCCGAACCCGTAGGCGCCCGTGATGGGGCCGGGGGTTACGCCGAGCCGCCGTAACGCCTCCCTGGGGGAGACCTCGCGGACGAAGCAGGCGCACAGCCAGGTCTCGTCCATGCCGTCGGTGTACTCCCGGTAGAGCCACTCGTACGTGGCCGCTGTCGCGTCGCTCATGGCGGCGATCTTGGCAGGCCGGCGGACCCGCGGACAATTTTGCACCTGGGAGCGACAGATCGATGCCCGTGAGGTGTTTTTTCCCTACGCCTCTGGCTCGAACCGGTGGCCCGGGGGGCCGCCGGATGGCAGGCTGCCCGCAACGCCCCGGCCCTCCTGCGAGGGGCCGGCCGGGGCGAAACGTCCGCAGTGTTCACCGGAAGGAGCGCAGCAGATGACTCAAGACGCCAGCCGCGTCGCGGCCAAGCGCATCAACGACCACGTGGAGCTCATCCACGAGGACAACCCGGACTCGGTGCTGGAAGTCCCGCGCCGCGACTGGGAGGCGTTCACCGCGGCAGTCAAGTCAGGCGCGTTCGATCTTGAGACGCTGAACCGGCAGGCTGAAGACCGCGTGGCCTGAGCCGCCACGCTGAAGACAGCCTGGCCTGTACCGGCAGGCTGAAGAGCGTGGCCTGAGCCGCCACGCCGGCACCGCACGGAAGCGCCCGCTCTCGCGCAGGAGAGCGGGCGCCGCCGTGGGGAACGGTGTCGTCAGCCGCGCCCCGTCCAGTAACGCTTCGCCCGGTCCCAGGCCGCGCCGCCGACCGCCCGCCCCAGCGAGCGGCCCTGCAGGTCACCGGCCTTGAAGTGGATCCCGCCGTACCTGCGTGACATCCCGGCCTCCTCAGCGGCCTCGGTGAAGGTGCGCCAGCGCAGCGTCACGTCCTGTGCGGGCGTCACACCCGGCTCCACGAGCGACGATCCCCTGGCGACGACCGCCTGACCGCCGAACGCGTCACCCCCGGTGAAACGCTTGAGCACCTCGGCCGCCGCCGCGCTGAACGTGCTGTGCCCCGAGACGTACTCGCCGAACGGCGGCGTCGGGAACGTCGGCACCTGGTACGGCACCCACGAGGCGCCCTCGACCACCCGCCCGCCCCACGTCGGGATCTGCTGCCCCTGGTAGAGGAAGCGGATCGTGGTGATCGGCCGCCCCGAGTCGTGGTCGCGCTTGACCTCCCACGAGGCGATGCCGGCGTCCATGACCGAGTTGGCCAGCGCGAAGAACAGCTTGACGTCCTGGTCGAGGCCGTGCCGGTCGCGGGCCGAGACGCCCTGCGCGAACAGGGACCAGTGGCCGGGCGGCGTCTCGCTGCTGGGGCCGTCGGCCCAGTATTCGGCGATCGACTTGCGCCGGTCGTCCAGCCCGGCCGTCTCCGCGACGATCTCGGCGGACTGCGTGGCGAACCCGGCCGAGCCGTACGGGACGGGCGCGGGCACGGCGTCCGCCAGCGAGCGGGCCCTGCCGCTGAAGGAGGCCACCCGCCCCCAGTGCGGCGCCAGGAACGGCGGCGTGACGAGCGCCCCGGCCCGGTTGACGTAGGTCAGCGGCGCCCAGCGGCCGGGGTCGTTCAGCGTGGTCAGCGGCTGGGCGACGACGACGGGGGCGTTGACCGGCGCGTATCCGGTGGTGTCGGCGTAGCCGCCGAGCTGGTTGGAGCCGTCGGCGTGGCGCTGGTCGAGCACCGCCTGGCAGGCGGTCACGCCGGTGCGGGCGGGCGTGCTCGACGGATCGGCCGGGTTGTAGCCCAGCTCGGCCATCAGCGCGTCGAACCCGGCCCGCTGCGCGGGATAGAGATCGACCGCCGCCAGGTGCGCGGCGAAGCTGAGGGCCTCGGCCTTGTTCGCCGCGGTGCGCTCCGCCGCGGGCCGCCGCAACGAGCCGCCCAGCCGGGTGCCGACGGCGACCGCGTCGTAGGCCGCCCAGGCGTCGTAGGCGCAGGTGTGCACGATGGCCAGCGCCCTGGCCACCTGCGGCGGGCCCAGCGTGCCGGTGCGCACCGCCGTCAGCAGCGCCTGATTCCATCTGACCACCACATTGGGTCCTGGAGCGGGCCCGGCGGTGGCGTGCGCGGGTGAGACGGGCAGGACGAGTGCGAGCGCTGTCACGAGCGTGAGAGCGCGGAAGGACCGGTGAACGGCCATGGCAGGTCTCCTCGTATTCGCGGGCCCCCGTGTGCCCAGCAGGAGGAGACGATGCCATGGTCGAACAGGCTTTCGAGATGGCTTTCAGGTTACATTCGCCTGACCTTGATAGTTACGGAAGACTAGCCCGAAACTTTCGGCGGGGCGGTGCTGGCCCGGAGGACGAGGTCGGTGGCCATCTCCAGGCGGTGGCTCGGCAGCGGCTCGCCCTGCGCCAGGGCGACCACCATGGCGGTCGCGGCGGCGGCCATCTCGGTGAGCGGCTGGCGGACCGTCGTCAGGGCCGGGATGATCCACCCCGCCAGCGGCAGGTCGTCGAAGCCCACCACGCTCAGGTCGTCGGGGATGCGCCGGCCCAGCTCGTTGGCCGCCTGGTAGACGGCGGCGGCCTGCCAGTCGTTGGAGGCGAAGACCGCGGTCGGCGGGTCGGGCAGCCGCAGCAGCTCGCGCGCCTCGCTCAGGCCCCGCTCCACGTGGAAGTCGCCCTCCCGGATCAGCGCGGGGTCGACGGGCACGCCCGCCGCGTCCATGGCGGCCCGGAAGCCGTCGAGCCGGGCGCGGCCGGCCAGCGCGTGCGCGGGCCCGGTGATGATCGCGATGCGGCGGTGTCCCAGGTCGAGCAGGTGCCGGGTGGCCGACAGCCCGCCGCTCCAGTTGCCCGCCCCCACCGAGGGCACCCGGTGGTCCGGGTCGCCCGTCGGGTCCACGAGCACCAGGGGGATGTCCCGCACGTCGAGCTGGTCGCGCTGCTCGGGGGTGAGCCCGGAGAAGACCGCGATCACGCCGGACGGGCGGCGGGCCAGCACCTCCTCCATCCAGCCCGAGCCGGGCGTCTGGTCGCCGTGCAACTGCGACAGCACCACGGCCAGGCGGTGCTCGCGCGCCACCTGCTCCACGCCCTTGATGATGGCCATCGCGTACGCGCCTTCGAGCTCGTTGAAGACCAGTTCGAGCAGGGCCGCCGAGGTGGCGCGGCGCTTCTGCCGCCGGTAGCCGTGCTGCCTGATGAGGCGCTCGACGTGGGCGCGGGTCTGCGCGGCCACCTCCGATCGGCCGTTGACCACCTTGGAGACGGTCGCCACGGAGACCCCGGCCAGCTCGGCGAGTTGCGCGATGGTCGGCGGGGTGGTGGCGGACGGGCTCGGCTCCCTGGTCACGGTCATGGAAGGCAGTCTAGTGACCTCTCTTTCGGCGCTTGGCTCCGAAAGTTTCGACGCAACAGCGAAATATTCTTGACGGTATTCCAGGCGGAGACTTAGAGTCCGAAGGTCAACGATCGGAATGAGCTGCCGAAAGTTTCAGCCGTACCTCGCGACAGCGGCTGGTCCGACCACGCGAAGGAAGCCATGACCTCTGTGAACGCGCCGGGCCTCGCGCCCTGGCGGGACAACGCTCGCGCGATCGACGAGCGCGTGGAGACCCTGCTGGCCGAGCTGACCATCGAGGAGAAGGTGGCCCAGCTCGGGTCCGTCTGGGTCCAGGGCGACGATCCAGGCAACGTCGCCCCTCTGCAGGACCAGTTCGCGGCCGCCGGCGGGCTGGAGGAGCGGCTGCGCTACGGGCTCGGCCACCTCACCCGCGTCTACGGCACCGCGCCGCTGAGCCCGGCCGAGGGGGCGGCCCGCCTGCGCTCGTTGCAGGAGCGGGTGATCGCCGCCAACCGGCTCGGCCTGCCGGCCATCGCCCATGAGGAGTGCCTGACGGGGTTCGCCACGTACGGGGCGACCGCGTACCCGACGCCGCTGGCCTGGGCGGCCACGTTCGATCCCGGGCTGATCGAGCGCATGGCGGCGGCGATCGGCGCCGACCTGCGCGCCGTCGGCGTGCACCAGGGCCTGTCGCCGGTCCTCGACGTGGTGCGGGACTACCGGTGGGGGCGGGTCGAGGAGACGCTCGGCGAGGACCCGTACCTGGTGGGCCAGCTCGGCGCCGCGTACGTGCGCGGCCTGGAGGGCACAGGGATCATCGCCACCCTCAAGCACTTCGCCGGCTACGGCGCCTCGCGCGCCGGGCGCAACCACGCCCCGGTCAGCATCGGGCCCAGGGAGCTGGCCGACGTCATCCTGCCGCCGTTCGAGACCGCGCTGCACGAGGGCGGGGCGCGCTCGGTCATGAACTCCTACACCGACCTCGACGGTGTGCCCGTCGGAGCCAGCGCGGACCTGCTGCGGCGGCTGCTGCGCGAGGAGTGGGGCTTCGGCGGGACGGTGGTGGCCGACTACTGGGCGATCCCGTTCCTGGCCTCCATGCACGGCGTGGCCGAGGACGACGCGGGCGCGGGCGCGCTGGCCATGCTCGCGGGCATCGACGTGGACCTGCCCGAGACCGTCGGCTACGGCGAGCACCTGGTCGCGCACGTGCGCGCCGGCCGGGTGGACGAGGCGATCGTGGACGAGTCCGTACGCCGCGTGCTGCGCCAGAAGATCGAGCTCGGCCTGCTGGACGGCGGCCCGCTCGTCCCGGACGGCGCGGACACCGTGGACCTCGACAGCCCGCGCAACCGCGAGATCGCCACCGCCGTCGCGGAACGCTCCATCGTGCTGCTGGCCAACACCGGCGCCCTGCCCGTGGCCGCGGGCAGCACGGCCAGGATCGCGGTCGTCGGCCCGTGCGCCGACGACCCCCGCACGCTGCTGGGCTGCTACGCCTTCCCCAACCACGTGCTCGACCGCTACCCCGAGCACGGCATGGGGCTGCCGATCTCCTCCGTCAGGCAGGCGCTGGCGGCCGAGTTCCCCGAGGCGGACCTGCGCTACGCGCGCGGCGCCGACGTGTCGGGCGGCGACGCCTCCGGGATCGCGGCGGCGGCGGCCGTCGCGGCCGAGGCCGACCTCGCGCTCGTGTTCGTCGGCGACCGGGCCGGGCTGTTCGGCGGCGGCACCTCGGGGGAGGGCTGCGACGCGGCCGACCTGCGGCTGCCCGGGCTCCAGCCGGACCTGGTCGAAGCCGTCCTCGCCACCGGCACGCCGGTCGTGCTGGTCGTGGTCTCCGGCCGGCCGTACGCGCTCGGCGCGTACAAGGACCGGGTGGCCGCGGCGGTCCAGGCGTTCTTCCCCGGCGTGGCGGGCGGCCCGGCGGTGGCCGGCGTGCTCAGCGGCCGGGTGAACCCCTCGGGACGCCTGCCCGTGCAGATCCCGCACTCGCCCGCCATCAATCCCTCCACCTACCTGCAGGCGCCGCTGGGGAGGAGGGCGGACGGCATCACGGCGCTCGACCCGACACCCGCCTTCGCGTTCGGGCACGGGTTGTCGTACTCGGCGGTCGAGTACGCGGCGCTGACCACGGACGTGGCCGAGTGCTCCACGGACGGCTCCGTCGAGGCCCGGGTGACGGTCCGCAACACCGGCGGCAGGCCCGCCGAGGAGGTGGTGCAGCTCTACGCCTCCGACCCGGTCGCGCAGGTGGCCAGGCCCGTCCTCCAGCTCGTCGGCTTCGCCAGGGTGGCGCTGGAGCCGGGGGAGGCCCGGGAGGTGACGTTCGAGGTGCCCGCCGACGCCTTCTCCTACACCGGCCTCGGCCTGCGCAGGATCGTCGAGCCGGGCGTGATCACGCTGTCCGCTGGGCCCTCGGCCGACGAGCCGCCGCTGCGCGCGGTCATCCGGCTCACCGGCGAGACCGTGACCCTCGGATCCGCACGGCGGCTCACCACCCGCGTCAGAGAGACCTGACCCGGCGCTCCGGCGCTCCGGTGGCCGGCTGGGGGCGGGTGCCGCGCGGCGCAGGCCGTGAGGGTGAGGGTGGGTTCCGCGCGGCGCAGGCCGGAGGGCGGGTGCCGCGCGGCGCAGGCCCGAGGGCGGGTTCCGCGCGTGGTCAGGGCAGGCGGAGCTCGGCGAAGACGGCGCGGTGGTCGGTCCTCGGGACGTTCAGGACCTCGACCCGACGCACGGCCACCCGCCGGTCGGCCAGGACGTGGTCGATGGAGATGATGGGCGGGATCGGGCGGAAGTTCGGCCAGGTCGGGATCAGGCCCCGGCCCACCTGGTCGGCCGCGTCCACGTAACCGCGCGCCAGCAGGTCGCGGAAGGCGCGATGGTCGAGGCTGGCGTTGAAGTCGCCGGCCAGCACCCGGATCGTGTCCTCGGCGGGCGGCGGGAGGGCACGCAGGGCGGCGTTCCACTCCTCGGTCATCCGGCCGAGCGGCGGATTGGGGTGGATCGCCACGATCTCCACCGTGCCGCCGCCGGGCAGCGTCATGGTGGCGGCGGGCATGTTGTGGCCGATCGGGGTGAACAGGCCGGTCCGCTCGGTCACCGGGTGCTTGGCGAAGATGCCGCTGCCGGTGGCGCCGAAGTCGGGCTGCAGCACGCGGTAGGGCAGGAGCTGCCTCAGCCCCGCCGTGTCCAGCCGCTCGACCTCGGCGTGGCTGAGCTCCAGCGTGGAGAGCACGTCGACGTCGTAGCGGCGGACCAGGTCGACCACGGTCCGGGCGTCGCCCCGGGTGAACAGGTTGATCGACAACACCCGCAGCGGCACGCCCTGCGCCGCCGGCTGCTCCGCGCCGAACAGCCGCGGCGCCACGCAGGCGGCCAGCACCGCGCAGGCCACGGCGGCGCAGATCGCCGCCCGGCGGTTGCGCCTGATCAGCAGCAGCGCGGTCAGCGCCGCCACCGCCGCACCGTAGGGCGTCACGGTCATGAGCTGGGTCAGGAACGAGCCCTGCTCCAGGCCGGTGACCCTGATGACGGCCCATCCGGCCAGCAGCGCGACGATCGTCCACGACAACCACCGCCGGCGCCGCCGTTTCGGCGTGGCCGGCCGTTCGCCGGCGGGGGCCTGCTCGGCCCCGACCACGGCGCTCACAGCGCCGTCCTGTCCGCGTGTACGATCACACTTGAACTTTAAACGGCCTTGGAACGATCCGGGGTGCCGGACACTCAGCGCTTGGCGCCGACTCCGGCGTACATCCAGGTCGCGGCGTCGTCGAACAGCGGGGTGTCGCGCCAGGCGGAGACCGCCACGAGACCGGGCTCGATCAGCTCGAACCCCTCGAAGTAGCCGCCGATCTGGGCGCCCGTCCTGGGCGTGCGGTGCATCGCCTGGCCGCCGGTGGCCGACATGTAGGCGTCGGCGGTCTCCTTGGGCAGGAAGTCGAGCGTCAGGTGGCTCAGCACGAGGAAGCTGCCCTCGGGCAGGGCGTCCGTGTAGGTCTTGACCAGACCGGCCGGGTCGTCCTCGTCGGCGATGTGCATGAGGAGCGCGACCATCACCAGCGCGATCGGCCGGCTGAAGTCGAGGGTGGCCAGCACGTCAGGGTGCTGGAGGATGCCGCGCGGATCGCGCGCGTCGGCCTCGATGTAGGCCGTGCGGCCCTCCGGCGAGCTGCTCAGCAGCGCCCGCGCGTGCGTCATCACGATGGGGTCGTTGTCGACGTAGACCACCCGGGACTCCGGCGCCTCCGCCTGAGCCACCTCGTGCGTGTTGCCCTGGCTGGGAATGCCGGTGCCGAGGTCGAGGAACTGGCGGATGCCGAGCCGCGTGAGATGGCGCACCGCCCGGCCGAGGAAGGCCCGGTTGTTCCTGGCGCTCTCGCGCACGCCCGGCACCGCCGTCATGGTCTCCTCGGCCACCCGCCGATCGGCCTCGAAGTTGTCCTTGCCCCCCAGCCAGTAGTCGTAGACCCGGGCGGAATGCGGGATGTTCGGGTTGACGCCGTGCGGTGCGGTCACGTTCACGATCTTAGTGCAGCCGTCCCCCCGGACGGTGTCTCAGGCGCTCACGAAGTCGGCGATGACCACCGTCGCGTCGGCCTCCGGCTCCGCGGCCGCCATCTCGTCGTACAGCAGGTCCAGGCAGGCGGCCGCGGACGCTCCGTCGGTCAGCAGCGCCTTCAGGCGAGGCAGGCCGAGGGCGCGGATGACGCCGTCCGTGACGACGACCACCCGGTCGCCCGGCCGCAGCGCCACGCTGCCCACCTCCGGGTTGAGCGAGCACGGCAGGCCGACCCCGCGCAGCGGCTCGCCGTCGCCGAAGCAGTGCCTCGTCGTCAGCGGCTGCGGCTGCCCGCCCTTCGCGCAGTGCCAGATCACGCCGTTGCCGACGTGGGCGAAGCGCAACCGCGGGCTCTCGCCCTGATCGAGGACGATCACGTCCAGGGTGCTGATGAGCCCCGGCGTCGTGGGGTTGCTCAGCGCGGCGGTGCGGACGGCGCGGTGCGCCGCCTGCGCGCACTCGTCGAGGTCCTGCTCGCGCGTCCCGGTGTGCTGCGGCCTGGCGGCCACCACGGCCCCGAGGGCCAGCGCGGCGGCCGTGTGGCCGAGCTCCGTGCCGCCCGCGCCGTGCGCCGCCGCGACGAGCCGCTCCTGGATGACGTACGCGTCCGAGGGCTGCCCCTGCGAGCCCTCGTACGTGCCGCCCACCGCCATCAGCCGCGGCCGGGCCACCGGCATGCCCGACGGCCAGTCCCCCCGACGGCCGCGGACCGACATCACGGACAGACACCCGATCAGAATCGAGATCACGATGATGGTCATGGGTCCCCTCTCTCGGATAGATCGCGGCCCGCGCCCAGTACACGCGCCCATGAGAAGACGCGACTGACGGCCGATCGGCCGTCGTAGCGATATGACGGCCGATCAGCCGTCATGCCCGGCGGGCCGCCCGAGGGGGAGGGTGGGGAAACGGCGGCGAAAACCGCGTAAGAGCCGGCCAGAGGGAAAAACCATGAGACCCATGACCCCATATGCCGACATAACTGGAGAAATCGCTTTTCGTTTCTTTTTACCCAGGCTGCCCTGCGTTATCGTGAGACCCGTCTTGTGCCCATATCGCGTGCGGACGGCTCATGGCTCACCCCGGTTCCACGAGGTACGACTCCGCGACCAGGCAGCTGGAGAAGGCCGTCGCGCGTACGGCTGCGGGCGCGCGCGGAGCCGTGGGCTCGGTGGCGGTCGTCGCGGCGCTGCTCGGCGCCGTTGCGCCGGTCTCCGCACGGTGGCTGATCCCCCTGCTGGCGATTCACCTGGTGGGGACGGCGCTGTTCCTGCGCGTGTTCGTCCGCAAAGGGCTGCTGCCGCACTGGCTGGTGGCCGCTGATGTGGCCCTCACCGTCATCCTCTGCCTCGCGCAGCGCCATCTCGTGGCCGAGGAGGCGCTCGACTCCGGGTCGAGCTGGGTCGCCGGGCTGGTCACCATGACCATCGTCGTCGGCGGCGTCGCCTGGCAGCCGAGGGTGGCCGTGCCCGTGGGCCTGGGCGTGGCGGGGAGCTACCTGGCCGGGGTGCGGATCGCCTCCCCCTCGCACGACGTCTTCGGCACCCTGGGGATCCACCTCGTCCAGTTGCTCGCCATCGTGATGCTGATCACGCTGCTGCGCCGTTCGGCCGCCGCGACCGACCGCTTCCTGCGGGAGCGGGCGCGCGCCGAGATCGCGCTCATGGTCGACCGGCTGCGGCGCGAGGACGAGCTGACGCAGATCAGCAGCATCCACGAGACCTCGCTGCACACGCTGACGATGGTCGGCCTGGGCACCTACGACGAGCCGTCGCGCACCCTGCGAGCGCAGGTCGCCGCCGACCTGTCGGCGCTGGAGAAACTCCGTGACCGGCCGCGGGACGACCCCGCGCCCATCGCCCTGGACGCCCTGCTGGACGAGGTGGCCGGCCGGGCGAACGGCCTCGACGTGCGCCGGAGCCTGACCCCCGAGACGGTCCCGGGGATCGTCGCGGAGCGCTTCGCCCGCGCCGCGACCGAGGCGCTGGCGAACGTCGCGCAGCACGCCGGCGTCCGCGAGGTCGAGCTGGTCTCCAGCAGGAGCGACGGCGAGATCCTGGTGGAGATCGCCGACACCGGCCGCGGGTTCGACCAGGAGCGCCTGCCGCCCGACCGGTTCGGCGTGCGCGGCTCGATCCTCGACACGATGCGCTCACTCCCCAACGGCGGCGCCGAGATCTTCTCCGGCGCCCATGGAACACGGGTACGCCTGTGGTGGCGACCGTGACCGAAGAGATCGAGCAGGTGGCGCAGCGGTACGCCCGCTACACCGCACTCGGCGCCGGGGTGATCGCCGGTGTGTGGCACCTCGGCTACGACCTCACGGTCACCCTCACCGGCTGGCACACCTTCCGCTGGCCGCTGGTCGCGATGATCGCCTGGGTCGTCTACTCCGCGGTTTTCGTCATCGCCATGCTGGCGCTGTCCCGCACCTCCAAGGGCCCGTCCCGGATCCGCGAGCTCGCCGTCGCCGCGCTGGCCGTGGAGGTCGCGGTGATCGTCGCCTGCCGCCCGGACGAGCTGCTCGGCATCAGCGACTGGGCGTTCGGCTCGGTGGGCTGGCTCGGCGTCATGCTGGCCTGGAACCGGCCGCGCTGGCGGGCCGAGCTGATCGCGTTCCTCATCGGCAACGCGGGCATCATGCTGGCGGCGATGGCCGTGGCCGGGGCGCTCGACCGGGTCTCCATCGCCAAATACCTGGTCGTCATCGCCGGTGGGGTGACCATGCAGCTCGGCTACGCGGCCGGCTGCCACCTGCTGCGGGCCCGCGCCGAGGACGCCGTGCTCCTGTCGCGCCGGCTCGCCGCCGGCGACGCCTGGCGGGAGTCGGCCCAGCGCATCCACACCGACCGGCTGCGCCGTTACGCCGCGATCAGGGACGTGGCCGAGTCGCTGCTGGAGCAGCTCGCCGACGGGGCCGATCCCGGTGACGCCCGCGTACGGGCCGACTGCACGGCCGGGGCGATGCGGCTGCGGCGGCTCATCACCGAGCGTGAGGACGTGCCGGACGAGCTGGTGTCGGCGCTGCGCGAGCGCATCGACGCGGCCGAGCGGCGCGAGGTTCTGGTGACGGCGCCGCCGTTCGGGGAGAATCTGCCCCTGCTGCCGGACGGCGTGCGGGAGGATCTTCTCAAGGCTCCCATCCAGGTCCTGGACGGGGCCAGGCAGCGGGCCAGGGTCACCGTGTCGGCGATGTCGACCATGGTGAGCGTGGCCGTCGTGGCCGACAACGAGGATCTGGCCGTCAGCGCGGATCCGGTGTGCGAGCCCAGCGGGGTGGTCGTCACCTATCAGCGTCAGGGAGGGGAGGTATGGGTCAACAGCATCTGGCAGAACGCATGACGGAACCGGTGACGGTGGCCCTGGTGGAGGACCACCAGGTCGTCGTGGACGGGGTCAGGTCGTGGTTCGGCCCGCCGGGCCCGGTCGAGCTGGTCGCCCAGGGCCCCACCATCGAGTCCGTCCGCGGCGTCGGCGCCGACGTGCTCCTCCTCGACCTCAACCTCAACGGCACCATGGTCGTCGACCGGGTGGGGGAGTTGTGCGCGAGCGGTCAGCGGGTGATCGTCTTCTCCGAGCACGAGGAGCCGGAGACGGTACGCGCCGTGCTGGACGCGGGCGCCTCGGCGTTCATCGGCAAGGGCCGCGCCACCAAGGAGTCGTGCCTGGAGACCATCCTGGAGGTGGCCGCCGACCGGCCGAGCGTCACGCCGCCGATGGCCCAGGCCATCGCCACGGACGAGGGCCCGCACCGGCCGCACCTCTCGGACAAGGAACGGGCGGCGCTGCTCTACTGGTTCCAGTCGATGTCGAAGGCGTCGGTGGCGGCGCGGATGGGCGTCAAGGAACGCACCGTGCGCCAGTACATCGACCGGGCCCGGGTGAAGTACGCCGCGGCGGGGCGCCCCGCGCCGACCAAGGAGAAGCTGCTCATCTGCGCCATCCAGGACGGGCTCGTCCGGCCGGACGAGGTGACCGTTTACACCTCTTTGGCGGCCCGTTCCGGCGAGCCGGACGCCTCCGGCTGAAAGGCCGCGCATTCAGGGCCGGGAGCTGAAACTTTCAGCCGTCGGCGCGCTTATTGGAAAGCCCTTTCCGCTGCTCATCCCCAACACGGGCATCGCAGTACGCACGTTGACTTGGCGTCGTCATTTGTACGGATTTATGCGGTCAGATACCGTCGCCCACCGGGAGTGCTCCTAACAACCGGAACCCCGACCGGAACACGGAGACCGCACTATGCCCCACGTCGCACCAACCAGCTGGGCCAAACGCGCCCTGGTACTGCTGATGTCCCTCACGATGATCTTCGCCGTCCCCCTCGCCGACACCGCCTCGGCGCACGGCTCGACCACCGACCCGGTGTCCCGCAACTACGGCTGCTGGCTGCGCTGGGGCAGTGACTTCCAGAACCCCACCATGCAGCAGCAGGACCCGATGTGCTGGCAGGCGTGGGCGGACAACACGAACGCCATGTGGAACTGGAACGGGCTCTACCGGGACAACGTCGCCGGCAACCACCAGGCCGCCATCCCCAACGGGCAGCTCTGCAGCGCCGGTCAGACCCAGGGCGCCCGCTACCGCTCCATGGACACCCCCGGGGCATGGAAGACCACGACCCTGTCCAGCACGTTCAACATCCGCCTGACCGACCAGGCCCTCCATGGTGCCGACTACATCAGGGTCTACATCACCCGTCAGGGCTACAACGCGCTCACCACACCGCTCGGCTGGAACCACCTGGAGCAGGTCCGCGAGACCGGCCGGTACGCGCCGAGCAACACGTACATGATCAATGACCTGAACAAGGGATCGCGCACCGGCCGCCATGTCGTCTTCACGATCTGGAAGGCCTCGCACATGGACCAGACGTACTACTTCTGCAGCGACGTCATCTTCTGACCCGACCCGACCGCCCCCTGCCCCGCCGGACGCCTTCGCGCGCCCGGCGGGCGACGTCATGACGCGCGTCGGCCGGGCGGCGGAGTCGCTGAGCCCGGGGGAGCCGACGCCTGGGCCGGGGAAGACGTTCAGGCGGTCGCCACCCGGGGTAGTGGCCTTCCGCATCCATGTGCGGGCGGCGCGGAGCAGGTTCGAGCCGAGCCAGGACATCGACGCGGAGTCGTACGCACGGGTCCGCGACGACCTCGCCGCCGGCCATCCCGGGCTCGCCGACCTGATGGGCAATTCATGACATTTCCTACCTTCATCTCTACGCAGACTGAGCCCTTCGGCCGCGGCAAGGAGCTCGGCACCCACTTCCGCCGGAAGATCGCCGCCAACCTGGCCGGCTACTCCGACCTGTTCGCGGCCGCGGGAGCCGGCCCCGCGCAGGTCAGGACGTGGGGCGGGCAGGCGCTCGACCGCGCCGCCGACTGGGCGCCCGCGCTCGCGGACGAGATCGCCGGGATCGCGGCGGGCGCCGGGCTGGAGCCGTGGCAGGTCGCCGTGGTCAACGCCCGCACCGAGATCCTGGCCGCCATCGACGCGACGGGGGAGGGGGAGTGCTCGACCTCCGTCGTGCTGCCGGGCGCCGGGCTGCCCCCGCGCACGGTGCAGACCTGGGACTGGCACGACCACCTGCGCGACGCGCCCATGTTGTGGCGGCTCGAACCCCGGCCGGGACACGTGGTCCGCACGTTCACCGAGGCCGGGGCGCTGGCCAAGATCGGCATCAACGGCGCGGGCCTCGGCGTGCACTTCAACATCCTGCGCCACGACACCGACAGCGCCGACCTCGGCGTGCCCGTGCACCTGATCGCCCGCCGGATCCTGGACGAGGCGGCCACCGTCGAGGAGGCCGTCGCCATCGCCCGTTCGGCGGCGGTCTCGGCCTCGACCGTCATCACGGCCGTGACCATGTCGGACGCGGCCTCCATCGAGATCTCCCCGGCGGGCGTGGCGGCCATCCCGCCCGATTCCGACGGCGTCCTGCTGCACTGCAACCACTTCCACGACCCCGCGCTGGCGAAGGGGCAGCGGCACGCCACCGAGCGGCCCGGCACGTACGCCCGGCTCCAGCACCTGCGCGACCACGTCGAGGGCCTGTCGGGCGCGGACCTCACCGGGCGGGCGCTGGCCCTGCTCAGCCACGGCCCCGGCGACGCGCCCGTCTGCGCCCATCCCGACTTCACGCAGCCGCTCAACCAGCGGTGGGAGACGCTGGCCACGATCGGCCTCGACCTGCCCGCCGGGCGGCTGCGGGTGCACCAGGGCGGCCCCTGCCAGGTCACCGAGACGACCTGGCAGACGTTCTGACGCTCAGCGATGCGCGGCGGTCTGACGCTCAGTGGTACGCGGCGGTCCGACGCTCAGCGATCCGACGCTCAGCGGTCTGACGCTCAGTGGAATGCGGCGATTCCCGTCAGCGCCTTGCCCACGACCAGCGAGTGGATCTCGGAGGTGCCCTCGTAGGTCAGCACCGACTCCAGGTTCACCGCGTGCCGCAGCACCGGGTATTCCAGGGTGACGCCGCTCGCGCCGAGCAGCGTGCGGCACTTCCTGGCGACCTCCAGGGCCTCCCGGACGTTGTTGAGCTTGCCCACGCTCACCTGCTCGGGAGTGATCGTGCCGGCCTCCTTCAGCCGGCCCAGGTGCACCGCGAGGAGCAGGCCCTTGCCCACCTCCAGCGCCATGTCGGCGAGCTTCTCCTGGGTGAGCTGGTACGAGGACAGCGGCTTGGCGAACACCTCGCGGTCGCCCGCGTAGGCGATGGCCGTCTCCAGGCAGTCCAGCGCCGCGCCCATCGCGCCGAACACGATCCCGAACCGGGCCTCGTTGAGGCAGCCGAGCGGCCCCGACAGGCCCCTGGCACCGGGCAACATCGCCGCGTTCGGCAGCCGGACCCCGTCGAGCACCAGCTCGCTGGTCACGCTCGCGCGCAGCGAGATCTTGTGCTTGATGTCGTTGACCGTGAAGCCGGGCGTGCCCGCCGGGACCAGGAAGCCCCTGACCCCCTCGTCCGCACGCGCCCAGACCACCGCCACGTCCGACACCGAGCCGTTGGTGATCCACATCTTGGTGCCGTTCAGGACCCAGTCGCCGCCCTCCCGCCGGGCGGTGGTACGCATGCCGCCCGGGTCGGAGCCGAAGTCGGGCTCGGTCAGGCCGAAGCAGCCGATGCGCTCGCCGGCCGCCATCGCGGGCAGCCACTCCTGCTTCTGCTCCTCGCTGCCGTACTTCCAGATCGCGTACATGGCCAGCGAACCCTGCACCGACACCAGGCTGCGCAGCCCGGAGTCGGCGCCTTCCAGCTCCAGACAGGCCAGGCCGTACGAGACCGCGCCCATGCCGGCGCAGCCGTAGCCGTCCAGGTGCATGCCGAGGACGCCGACGGAGCCGAGGGTGCGGGCCAGCTCCCTGGCGGGCAGCTCGCCGGCCTCGAACCAGGCCGCGACGTGCGGCCGGATCTCCTTGTCGCAGACGCGCCGGACCGTGGCCCTGATCTCGCGCTCCTCCTCGGTGAGCAGGGTGTCCAGGGCGAACAGCGCGGTGGGGGCGATCATAGGGAGATCCTCCTCTGTATTTTGGATCCAATATTGAAAATCCAATATGGCACAGTTAGGCTGCGTTGACCATGGACGTTCTGAATCTCAGCGGCGGGCGGGCGGCCCGGAAGTTCCCTGCCCACACGGTCTGCCCGGGGACGCCGGCGTGACCGGAGCGTTGTCGGGGGTGCTGATCGCCGACTTCAGCCGGGTGCTGGCCGGGCCGTACGCCACGATGCTCCTCGCCGACCTAGGGGCCGAGGTGATCAAGGTGGAGCGGCCCGGGAGCGGGGACGACACCCGCGCCTGGGGGCCGCCGTACGCCGAGGGCGCCGAAGGAGCGGCCGGTGAGGCGACGTACTTCCTCGGCGTCAACCGCAACAAACGCTCGATCGCCCTCGACCTGCGCGCCGACGTGGAGGTCGCGCGGGCGCTGGCCGCGCGGGCGGACGTGCTCGTCGAGAACTTCAAGCCCGGGACCATGGACCGGCTCGGGCTCGGCTACGAGACGCTGCGCGCGCTCAACCCCGGGCTGGTGTACTGCTCGATCACCGGTTTCGGGTCGGGCGAGGGGGCCGGGCTGCCCGGATACGACCTGATCGCGCAGGCCGTGGGCGGGCTGATGAGCGTCACCGGCGAGCCGGACGGGCCCGGGACGAAGGCGGGCGTGGCGCTGGTGGACGTGATCACCGGCCTGCACGCCGCCCTCGGCATCCTGGCCGCCCTCCACCACCGCGACCGCACCGGCCAGGGCGGCCACCTCCCCAGCACCAGCAACCCCGACCGCGCTTCCCCTTCCGGCCGCGACTCCGGCTCCGCATCCGGCCGCGCTTCGGGGGAGGGGCAGCGGGTGGAGGTCTCCCTTCTGTCGTCTCTTCTCTCCGCGCTCACCAACCACGCCTCCGCCTATGCCGCCGCGGGCGTCGTGCCGCGCGCCATGGGCAACCGGCATCCCAGCATCGTCCCCTACGAGGTGTTCAGGGCCGCCGACCGCCCGATCGTGATCGCGGCCGGCAACGATCGCCAGTTCCGCGCCCTGTGCGCGGCGCTGGAGCGCCCGGACCTCGCGGCCGACGCCCGCTACGTCACCAACGCCGGCCGGGTCGCGGCGCGCGGCACCCTCGTCGCGGAGCTGAACGCCGCCCTCGCCACGCGTACGGCGGACACCTGGTTCGAGCGGCTCACCACGGCCGGCGTGCCCTGCGGCCCGATCAACGACCTGGCCGCCGCCTTCGCCCTCGCCGAGGACCTCGGTCTGGCCCCCGCCGTGGACCTGGACGGCGTCGGCCAGGTCGCCAACCCCGTACGCCTCAGCACCACCCCGCCCTCCTACCGCCGCCCGCCGCCCGCGCTCGGTCAGGACGACGCGTGGGTCCGTGAGATATTGGGGCGGTGAGCGAGGACGAGCCGCGACGCAGGCCACCCACGGCCCAGCAGTTCGTGCTGGCCGAGCTCCGCCGGGCCATCACCACCGGCCGCCTGCGCCCCGGCGCCCCCATCCGGCAGGACGCGCTGGCCGAGGAGTTCCAGGTCAGCCGGGTCCCCCTGCGCGAGGCGCTGAAGACGCTCCAGGGCGAGGGCCTGGTCACCTACGAGGCCCATCGCGGCTACTTCGTGGAGACGCTCTCCCTCGACGACCTGCGCGAGGTCTACCGCATCCGCGAGCTGCTGGAGGAGGAGGCCGTGCGCCGCGCGGTGGGCCGCCTGACCGACGCCGACCTCGACCGGCTGGAGGCCGTCCAGGACGAGGTCGAGCGAGCCGCCGCCGCCGGCGACGTGCTCGCCATGGCGACCGCCAACCGGTTGTTCCACATGACGCTGTTCGACCGCGCGGGCATGCCGCGGCTGGTCCGGCTGATCAGGACCTTGTGGGACACGACCGACGCCTACCGGTCGATGTACTACGGAGACGCGGGCAACCGCGAGCGGGTCGTCAAGGAGCATCGGGCCACGCTCGACGCCCTGCGCCGCCGCGCCACCGACGAGGCGGTGGCGACGCTCAACGTCCATCGCGATCACGCGGTCGCCGAGCTACGCCCCCTGCTCGACCCCACCTGACCTCGCCGCGCCTGAGAGGGCCGTGCTTGAGCGGGCCGTGCTTGAGCGGGCCGTGCCGGACGCGCGGCGGCTGATCCGGGCCCGCCGGACCCGGCCTGTGCCGACTCCGTGTGGTGTCAGCGCAAGGTGATCGCGGAGATGCGCTCGCTCTTGTGGTCGAGCAGGTCGAGGGTGGTCGGCTTACGGCTCCGCCACCAGGCCACGGCCTGCAGCCCATGGTCGGGCACCGTGATCTCCAGGCCCCCGAACCTGACGGCCCCCACCTCCGCCGACAGCCGGATGACGCCGTAACCCGCGAACTTGCGCGGCCACGGGATCCGGCGGTCGGCGTTGATGTTGAGGCGGGTCGTGTCGCCGGTCGTCGCGTGACCGCTCAGGACGGCCGTCGCCGGGCGCGGGGTCAGCAGGTCGTCGTCGCGGCCGGCCGGGTCGCTGCGGCCATCGCGTACGTGCCAGCGACCACCGCGCTTCTGTGACAGCAACCAGACGTCGAGCCAGAACAGCCCGACCTCGTCCAGCCGGGCGAAGGCCGCCGCCGCCAACCGGTCACCGACGCACAGGGAGAGCGGCGTGAACCGGTGCCGTCCGCCCAGGGTCTCCGGCAACTCCTTGGGAAGTCCGTGATCAAGAAGCCGCCGGCTCTCGATGGCGGGGGTGTACCCAAGATATTGAGTACGATCCACGCGCTCATCGTACTCTCGGCACCTCGCGGTTGCAGGGGGTCACTTCGCGCAGTTGTCCGCGCAACCGCCGAATCGCCCGGCGTCGGGCGCGACGAAGGCGGCCTCCGGGACGCCGTCCAGAGCCGCCTTCATGGACGCCTTCCAGATGGGCCCCGGGATCGACAGGCCGGTCACGTGCGGGTAGTGGCGGCCGCCGATGGTGACGTCCGTGAGCCGGTCCGTGCTGGTGTGTCCGGGGACGGCGAGCGCGACGGCGGCGGCCAGGCCCGGGGTGTAGCCGGCGTACCAGGCGGTCTCGTCGTCAACGGTGGTGCCCTGCAGGCCGGCCGCGTCGCGGCCGAGGCCCTTGAGCGGGCTGCCGGCCAGCCCCTTCGCCAGCATGTCCGTCACCGCGTCCGCCACGGCCGGCTCCAGCGCCTCCGTGCAGCGCGGAGCCGTGGAGCGCAGGACGCGGGACGCCTGGCGGACCTCCGTGGCCGCCATCGGCGCGCAGCGCCGGCCACGGCCGGCGAGCGTGGCGTAGGTGGTCGCGACCGAGATCGGATCAACATCGTTGATGCCCAGCACGAAGGTCTCGAACTGTCGGATCGGGCTTCCGTCGGCGCGCTGGAGGCCGAGCCGCTCGGCCGCTCGCACGCTTTCGCAGAGGCCGACCTGCTCGGTCAGCCTGAGGAAGAACGTGTTTTCGGCGGCCCAGGTGCCCGACCGCAGCGTGGTGAACCGGCCGTGCTCCCGGCCGACGTTGGTGACCGCATGGGCGGGGTCGCCGACCGCTTCGCCCGCGCAGTTCTTGAACGAGGTATAACGCGGCGGCCGGTATTGCGCGGAGTACGGAAAGCCGTCCTCGAAACGCAGGCCCTTCTCCAGCGCGGCGGTCAGCGCGTAGACCATCGCGGTGCTGCCCTGATGGGAGGCGTACCCCTCAGAGGAGGCGTGGTTCACGGCCAACGCCCTGATCTCGCCGGTGCCGGGCACGATCATGGCCTGCGCGGCGACGGGCCGGTCCCCGGAGCCGACGCGGTCGGCGATGGCCTGCTCGGCGGCCCGCTGCAGCCGCAGGTCGATCGTCGTCCTGATCGTGAGGCCGCGCCGGTCACGTAGCTCCGCGCCGAGCTCGTCGCGCACCCGGGCGCACACGTACGGATATCGGCTGTCCGCGCAGTCACCGGAGAATTCCTCCATGACCGCGCCCTGGCTGTCCGTCAGCACACTTTCGGGAAGGGGCTGACTGACCAGCCGTTCGCGGGCGGGCCGCTGTTCTTCGTCGTTTTCGAACAGCAGGAAACCGGCGACCAGCACGCCCGCTGCCGCCGCGCCCGCCACGATGACCGTCCATCTCATAGGCTTCGGAATTGTACGATCACGGCGCCTTATCCGCATCGGGGGCGGAGTGCCGGTTCTCGCTCAGGGTGAACCGACGATACGTCCGGCCAGTTTCACCACCGCGCCGATCACCTCGTCACCGTTCAGCATGGCCAGGTCGTTGTGCCCGGCGCCGGGCACCTCGACGATCGTGGCCCCGGCGGCGGCGACCGCCTTGCTCAGGCGGGGCGGCACGATCGTGTCAGCGGTGCCGTACACGACCACGACCGGCGCCCGTACCTTCCCGATGAGGTCGGCGACGGGGAAACGGTCGCGCAGCAGCAGCCCGACGGGCAGGAACGGGTAGTTGACCCGGCCCGCCGCCGCGAGATCGGTGAACGGCGAGCGCAGGACCAGGCCGGCGGGCGGGCACTCCAGGGCGAGCCGGGTCGCCACGGCCGCGCCGAGGCTCTCGCCGAAATAGAGGACCGGCCTGTCGCCGAGGAACGCGCGGGCGGCGCGGGCGTCCTGGAACAGGCCCTCCTCCGACGGCCTGCCGGGGTTGCCGCCGTAGCCGCGGTAGTCCATCAGCAGCACCGGCAGGCCGTGTTCCGCCAGGGCGCGGGCCAGCGGGGCCCGGTGCCGTCGGTTGCCCGCGTTCCCGCCCATGATCAGCACGGTGACCGGCATGGTGTCGGTCACCGTGATCGGCAGCGTGATCGGCAGCGTCGCGTCGTGGCGGCCGGGGACGTACCAGGCCGAGAGCCGGAGGCCGTCGCCGGTCGTGAACGTGACGTCGCGCGCGCCGGGGATGCTCTCGGCGGCCGGCGGCACCTGATCGCGGTCGGGCAGGTAGATCAGGCACCGCTGGAACACCCACAACAGGCCGAGCAGCAGGAGGAGCACCGCGACGATCACCAGGGTGGTGCGCGTCATCGTCGTCACCCTGTCACTATGCACGCCCGCCGCCCCGCCGCACAGACAGGGCGGGCGGTGACCAGCCGGAGACGACCTGGCCGGTCCCGGGCGGTGACCAGCCGGAGACGACCTGGCCGGCCCCGGGGAGTGACTAGCCGGAGACGACCCGGCCGGCCTGGACGACGTGGCGGACGCGGCCGGGGTCGGCCAGGGCGCCGATGTCCTCCAGCGGGTCGGCGTCGAGCACGAGCAGGTCGGCGTGCGCGCCGTCGGCCAGCGTGCCGAGCTCGGCCGGCGAGCTGGCCCAGCTCGCCGGGGTCAACGTGGCCACCGTGACGCGCATCGCGCAGACGCTCGGCTTCGCCGGCTGGCCGGCGCTCCAGCAGGAGCTGCGGGCGCGCTACCTGTCCTCGCTCAGCGCGGGCCAGGTCGCCGCCGAGCACAGCGGCACGGGCTCACCCAGCTCCCGCTCGCTTCGGCGCGATCTCGACAGCCTCGCGCTGCTCACCCGGCGCACGGACGAGACGGTGCTGCGCACGATCGCCGAGGCCGTCGCCGCCGCCCGCCGCACGGTGATCGTCGCCGACGGCAGCTACGCGGCCGTCGGGCTGGCGCTGGCGCACAACGCCCGGCTGGCGGGCTACCCCGTCGCGGCCGTGACGGCCGGGGACGCGGAGCTGGCCAACGCGATGATCGCGATCGGGCCCGGCGACGTGCTGATCGCGATCAGCTTCTGGCGGCTGTACGAGAGCACGGTGCTGGCCGCCAACGAGGCCCGCGCGCGGGGCGTGCGGGTGTTCGCGCTGACGGACGCGGCCAGCCCCGCCCTGGCGAACGCCGCCGAGCAGGTGGTCATGGTGCCGGCCGAGAGCGAGGCGTTCTTTCCGTCGCTGACGGCCGGCATGGCCGTGGCCCAGGCGCTGGTGACCCAGCTCGCCGCCGTGGACCCGAGGCGCACGAATGCCTCCATCGAGGCGGCGGAGGCGATGTGGGCCAGATTCGGCCTCCTCCATCGCCGGCCCTCCGGCGGCTGACCTACGCCGTCTTGTGGCGCCTGTCCCTTACAGCCAGCTCTCGCGGACGCTGACCGCGTTCGGGTCCGGTGCGGTGCCGAGCCGTCCCTCGCGTACCCCGTCGAGCAGCCGCCCGACGGCTTCGAGGATCTCCGGCGTACGCTCGCGCAGCCCCGCCACGTCCTGCGGGCTCACCTCGTCGAGGCTCACGCCGGTCTCGGCCAGCACGCCCTCCAGATCGCTCAGCCGCTCACCCAGCCACTTCAGTGGCTGGCCCGACAACTCCACGTCGAACACCCGCGGCCCCGGCTCCCACCCGGTGACCGTCGGATGGTGGTGGGTGCGGTCGAAGCTGCCCGGCTCGCTGTCGACCGACTCCAGCAGGTCCACCCGCCAGATGGGCCGGTCGACGGCGATGGGGCGGGCCGAGTAGATCGACCCCTTCAGCTCGCCCGGTTCGAGCCTGCGCAGCTCCAGGCGCACGCCCCGCTCCGCGCCCTCCTGGTCGGTGAGCGGATTCGGGTCCACGAAGTAGATGTCGCTCACGACCACGCCGATCCGCTCGAAGCCGAAGAGATAGAGCACGGGAACCACGTCCTTCGCAGGTGTCCGAGGGGGGCTTCGTCCAACGTAACCCGGCCGCACCCGGCGATCAAAGGTCTCACGGCTCCACCAGGCCGGCGCGGATGGCGTAGCGGGTCAGGTCCAGCCGGTCGCGCATGCCGAGTTTCTGCAGGATGTTCGCGCGGTGCCGATCGACGGTCTTCACGCTGATGACGAGCGTCTCCGCGATCTCCTTGGCCGAGCTGCCCTCCGCGATCAGCTTGACGATCTCCTCCTCGCGCGGGGTCAGGATGCTCTCCGGCATGCGCTCGCCGCCCCGGTCGCGCTGCAGGTAGTCGCGGATGAGCGCGGTGATCGCGCCGGGGTAGAGGAACGGCTCGCCGCGCATCGTCGCCCGGCAGGCCTCCAGCAGGTCCTGGTCGGCGACCGACTTGAGCACGTAGCCGGAGGCGCCGACCTTGAGCGACTCGAAGAAGTACTGCTCGTTGTCGTACATGGACAGGATCAGGATGCGGATGCCGGGCGCGCGCCGGGAGATCTCGCGGGCCGCCTGGAGACCGGTCATGCGCGGCATCGCGATGTCCAGGATGGCCAGGTCCACGGTCGCCTCCGAGGCGGCCGCGACCGCCTCGGCGCCGTCGGCCGCCTCGGCGACGACCTCCAGGTCGGGCTCGGCGTCGAGGATCAGGCGCAGTCCGCGCCGGACCAGCGCGTGGTCGTCGGCCAGCAGGATCCGGGTCTTGTTCACGAGGTCGGGCTCCTGTCCGGGATGACCAGGCTGACACGGGTGCCGCCGCCCGGCGGCGAGTCGACGTCCAGACGGGCGCCGATGAGCAGGGCCCGCTCGCGCATGCCGCGGATCCCGGCGCCCTCCTGGAGCGCGCCGCCCCGGCCGTCGTCGGTGATGCGCAGCGTGGGCCGGCCGTTCTCCGTGGTCAGCGAAAGTTCGGCGCGGGTGGCGCGGGCGTGCCTGGCGATGTTCGTGAGACTCTCCTGGGCGATCCGGTAGAGGACGAGCTCGGTGTCCGCGCCCAGGACGGGCAGGTCCGGCGCGACCGCGCGGGTCACCGGGATGCCGCTCATCTGCGAGAAGTCGCTGCTCAGCGCACTCAGCGCACTGTGCAGCCCGAGGTCTTCGAGCACGCCGGGGCGCAGGCGGCGGGCCACCTGCCGCACCTCGTCGAGGCTGGCGCGCACTGTCTCCTGCACCCCGTGCAGCTCCTCCCGCAGCTCGGCGGGGGCCCGGTCGACCACCCGTTTCAGCCCCAGAAGCACCACGGTCAGGCTCTGCCCGATCTCGTCGTGCAGCTCGCGGGCGATGCGCTGCCGCTCGCCCTCCTGAGCGGCCAGCGCGTGCGCGCTGCTGGCGCTGCGCTCGGCCTCCAGGCGGTCGAGCATCGCGTTGAACGTGCCGATCAGGTGGGTGAGGTCGCCGTTGCCCCGGTCGGTCAGCCGGTCACCGCCGCGCAGCAGGTCGACGCGTTGCATCAGCGTCGTCAGCGCGTCCAGCGGGGCCAGGCCGCGGCGCAGCAGCAGCGCGTTGGCGGCCAGCATCAGCGCCAGGCCGATCAGCAGGACGGGCACCTCGGCCAGCACGACCGGGGACGAGACCGTGGCGGGGGAGAGCGCGAGCACGATCGTGCCCGCCGCGAACACCAGCCCATTGATCACGAACACCCGCCGGAACAGCGCCTGTGGCGCGCCCCGGCTCCGCCGGTCGCTCCTCACGCCGGCCCCGTCCGCCGGTCGCCGCTGTCGTCCATCTCATCAGCCTGTTCGTCGTCGGTCTGGTTGTCCATGCGGGCTGCTACCCATTCTGAGCTGCCCACTTACATGTTCTATCCCGCCATAGATGGGTGCTGGACCCCATGGTGACGGCCCCGTTCCCGCACCCAGACTGGTCGCTCGATCCGGATTGGAGTCAGCGACATGGACGTCACCCGCGCGACCGCGCCGGACACCGGCACCCTGCACCTCGTCCCCCTGAGGGGCCAAAGCATCGTCGAACGGGAGGATGTCATGCAAGCGAGCAACATCGCCGTGAACCTACCGACCGTGACCGTCAACGACCCGGTCAGCAAGGCCGTGCGGATCATGGCCCTGGGCCGGATGCCCGGACTGATCGTGGTCGACGGCCGCGGCCGGCCGTCGAGCGTGCTTCCCGGCACGCAGGTGCTGCGGCTCGCGGTGCCCGGCGCGTTCCAGGAGGATCCGGCGTTGTGCCGGACGATCGACGAGAGCCACGCCGACCTCTTCTGGAGCGAGCTGGGCGATCTGACGGTGGGCGACTGCCTGCCGCGCCGGCCCGACACGCCCGCGACCGTGCCGCTCGACGCGACGCTGCTCGAAGTGGCCGCCCTCATGGCCCGGCTGCGCAGCCCGATCGTCGCGGTCGTCGGCCGGGACGGCGCGCTCGTGGGCGCCATCACCCTGGAGCGGCTGCTCACCAGCCTGGCCCTCGCCGGGCCTGAGGCCGGGGGCACCTCCGCCGGGCCGCCGGGGCAGGCCGGATGAGCGCCTTCGCCGCGCTCGCGATCTTCGTCGTGGCGTTCTTCTTCATCGCCACGGAGAAGATCGACAAGGTCAAGGTCGTGCTCGTCGCCTCCGGGCTGATGGCCGTGCTGGGCCTCATCCCCGGTGCCGAGGTGTTCTACTCCGAGCACGAGGGCATCGACTGGAACGTCGTCTTCCTGCTGTTCGGCATGATGGTGATCGTCGGGATCATCAAGCAGACGGGCGTCTTCGACTATCTCGCCATCTGGGCGGCCAAGAGATCCCAGGGCCGGCCGTACCGGCTGATGGTCATGCTCATGGGCATCACCGCCGTCGCCTCGCCCTTCCTCGACAACGTCACCACGATCATGCTGGTCGCGCCGGTCACCGTGGTGGTCTGCGACCGGCTGCGCATCCCCGCGCAGCCGTACCTCATCGCCGAGGTCCTCGCCTCCAACATCGGCGGCGCCGCCACGCTCATCGGGGACCCGCCGAACATCATCATCGGCAGCCGCGCCGGCCTGACCTTCAACGACTTCCTCATCCACATGGCGCCGGTCGTGGTCGTCATCTTCGTGGTGTTCGTGCTGTTCACCAGGGTGCTGTTCCGTAAGTCGTTCCACTACGACGCCGAGCGCGTGGCCGAGGTGATGGCGCTGCAGGAGCGGCGGGCCATCACCGACCCGCGCCTGCTCGCGCGCTGCCTGGTGGTGCTGGGCGCCGTCGTCGCCGGGTTCGCCCTGCACGCGGTGGTGCACGTGGAGCCGTCGATCGTGGCGCTGGTCGGCGCCGGGGTGATGATGCTGGTCGCGCGCGCCAACGTCTCCGAGGTGCTGCACGAGGTCGAGTGGCCGACGCTGGTGTTCTTCATGGGCCTGTTCGTCATGGTCGCGGGCCTGGTCCACACCGGGGTCATCGCCGCGGCCGGCACGTGGGCGCTGAACGCGGTGGGCGACGACTACTTCGTCGCGGCCACGGCGCTGCTGTTCGGATCGAGCGCGCTGGGCGCCTTCTTCGACAACATCCCGTACGTCGCCACCACAGCGCCCATCGTGGAGGGCGTGGTCGCCGCGGCCCCCGACCCGCAGACCGGCCAGGCCCTGTGGTGGGCCTTCGCCCTGGGCGCCGACTTCGGCGGCAACGGCACCGCCGTGGCGGCCAGCGCGAACGTGGTGGCCCTCGGCATCGCGGCGCGTACCGGACACAAGATCGGCTTCTGGCAGTTCACCAAATACGGGATCGTCGTGACCATCCTCAGCACGCTGATCGCCTGGGGATACGTCTGGCTGCGCTACTTCTCCTGAGCGGCGTCCCTGAGCCGCCCCAGGGAAAAATCAGGGGCGATCACCGATGGGCGGCCCGGCCGCGAACCGGCATCGTGGCCGGTATGAACACCGCGACCCGACTGACTCAGATCGCCTGCACGGCCGGCCCCGCCGCGTTGCTCGGCGGATGGTTCCTGATGAGCCCCATCGACGGCGACCTCGTCCCCGGCCCCTGGTGGACCGCCGCGCACGCGGTCTGGCTGGCCGGCTTCCTGATGTTCGGCGTCGTGACGGTGGCCCTGCGCGCGATGGCCGGGCCCGTGACGGGCGGCCGCCGCGTGGTCGTGGAGGCGGCGGCCGGGGTGGCCCTGCTGAGCGTGGCCGCCAACGTCGTCCAGCTCGTCATCGACCTGTACGCCGGATTCACCGCGGTGGACGGGGCGGCCATGCGGGCCATCTTCGACCAGGTCAAGAGCGACCCGGTCGTCGAGCTGATCGTCTACTCGGTCGGCGCGCAGCTCTTCTACCTCGCCCTCGTCGCCCTGGCCGTCATCCTGGCCGCGCTGCGCCAAGTCACGGTCGTGAGCGCCGTCATCACCACCGCCGGCGTGGTGCTGCTGGCGGTCGGCATGTTCCAGGCGGGCCGGGACTCGGCGCTGGCCGGCGTGGGCATGGCGCTCCTGTGGCTGGGCACGCTGCTGCTGGGCCGGGGCACGTCGTCGTCCCCGCACGGGACGGCCCTGACCGCGAGCTAGCCGGACCGCGAGCCAAGCCTCCGAGCGGGACCGAGGGCCGCGCCGCTCCAACCCCGTCACCTCGCTCACCGCGAGTGGGACCGGTGCTCTCGTTCTCGTGGCGCAACGGCAACGGGTCAAGCCCGTGCGGCCCCGGTTGTCATCTCTCCGGCCTCCTGCGCGCCCGCTATCTGGCCCGGCCTGCAGGGGAACGTGCGCGGTTCCCGTAGAGACCAAGATGTGGACACCCCATTTGTGCGATTCCGGTTGTCCACGAGCACCCGAGACCTTAGCGTGATCGCGATCATGCGCCCATCGGGGGCGTTTCCTCCATATAGGAGTGATACCGGCATGTCCGAATATTCAGCCGGCGAGCAGCCCAGCAGGTTCAGCAGGCGTGCGCTGGCGGGTGGTTTAGCCGCCACGGGCGTGGGCGCTCTGGCGATGTGGGGCGCCGGCCCGGCCGAGGCCAACACCGACCCCTCGGTCTACAGCGTCGACGTCAAGGACCACGGCGCGAAGGGGGACGGCGTCACCGACGACTCCGACGCGATCAAGGCCGCCGTCACGGCCGCCATCGCCGGCCGCAGCAACGGCATCGTCAAGAAGGAGGTCTTCTTCCCGCCGGGCAACTACAAGGTGACCAGGGCCCCTGGGACCGCGTCATCGGCATCGACGGCGACCACGAGGCCAACAACAACAGCGAGCACCACTTCCTGCTGTGCTCGACCGACACCGTCTCGGTCTACACCGACGCGTTCCTGCACTGCGGGATCTCCAGCCCCTCCGGCCGCAACCAGCAGAACCAGTTCCTCAACTACTTCATGTTGTCGTGCAACTTCGCCCTGGCCGGCGGCGACTTCTTCCGCTTCGACCGCGGCGGCTCGATCAACGTGATCGGCGGCTCCTGGTCGATGGTCGGCTCCAACCCGGCCCGCTACTTCTCCATGCCCCTGGCCAACGGCGAGATGAGCGCGACCCGGCTGAGCGTCACCGGCGTGCGCTTCGAGCCGAAGAGCGCCAACCAGAAGATCATCGACTGCAACTGGAACAACGGCTTCGTCACCTTCACCTCCTGCTCCGACACGGCGGCCCTCCAGGTGGCCGGGGCCGCCAACCACAACCTGCACCGCTACGGCACGACCTCCAACCGGCTCCCCATCGTCCGCTACCAGGACAGCGCGCTGGCCGGCTACCACCTGGTCGACGGCGCCGGAACGAGCCTCACCAACGGCAAAATGATCTACGAGGGCTGCCGTTTCTACCACACCAACACGGCCGTCAGCGCCGCCACGGGCACGGCCTTCCTCCGCTACGCCGGCGCCCCGGCCCGCTACGCCTTCCGCGACTCCTGGGCCACCGCAGACGTCTCCGGCTGATCCCCCGCGCGCCGGTCGCCCCCGGCAGGTGCTCGTCCCGGGTTGGCGCGGCCCCAGCCCGGGAGACCATCACGCGTCCTCCGGCGGGCGTGGTGGACCGATGCTCGGCCGGCAGGCGAAGCCTCGGTGGTTCCGTTCGCTGGTCAGCCGCTCGAACGTGCCGGACTCATCCCGGATCCGGCAGGTCCATCGACGCCAGCCTGGCCGGGTCGATCACGACCGCGATGCCGGTGATCCGGCCGTCGGCGACGGTGAACGACATGATCGACAACGGCGCGCCGTCCGCACGCCAGGACACGATCCCGGGAAGGCTGTTGACGAGCACCTCCAGCGCCCGCGCGGCGCCGCCGGCGCCCACGCGCGTGCCGGTGGCGACCTCGGTGGCGCCGAGGACGACGACCACGCCGTCGGAGGTGTCGATGGTCAGCTTCACCTGGGGGTCGAGCACGCGCAGCAACGCCTCGAAGTCGCCGTGGCGCGCCGCCGCCAGGAAGGCCCGGACCACCTCGCGCTGCTCCCGTCTGACGCCCGCCGGCCGCTCGGCCCCTTGCACCTTCCTGCGGGCGCGGCTGGCGAGCATCTTGGTGGCGTCGGTGGACTTGCCGAGGATCTGGCCGATCTCGTCGAACGGCACCGCGAACAGGTCGTGCAGCACGAACGCCAGCCGCTCGCCCGGCCCGAGCGAGTCGAGGACGACGAGGAGGGCGAGCCCGACCGAGTCGGCGAGCGCCACGTCGTCCTCCGGCGCGGGCCCGTCGTCGACCGTCACGACGAGGTCGGGCAGCTGGTCGTCGTAGGACGCCTCGGGGTGGGTCTGGCGTGATCGCAGGACGTCGAGGCTGATCCGGCCGACCACCGTGGTCAGCCAGCCGGAGAGGTTGTGGATGGCCGCCGTGTCCTGGCGGGAGAGCCGCAGCCAGGCCTCCTGGACCGCGTCCTCGGCGTCGGCGTGCGATCCGAGCATGCGGTAGGCGACCGCGCGCAGCCGGTCGCGCTGCGCCTCGAACGCCTTGGCCACCGGGTCCGCCGGGCTGCTGTGGGACATGTAGTTACCTTCCTCGGCTCTGCTCCGTCATAGGTGATGACGGGCCCGGATGAACACAGGTAACCGACGAAGGAGCAAGACCTATGGAAGCACGCATGAAGAGCGCGGCGAACCCCGACGTGCTCACCGCGATCCAGCACCTCTACAAGGCGGTGAACGCCGGCGGCGTCGACCCGCTCGTGCTCGAACTGGTTCACCTGCGGGCCAGCCAGATCAACGGCTGCAGTCCGTGCGTCTTCGCCGGGGTCGCGTCGGCGAAGAAGCACGGAGAGACCGACCAGCGGCTGCACAACGTGGTCGCGTGGCGCGAGGCCCCCTTCTTCACCGAGCAGGAGCGGGCGGCGCTGGCCCTGACCGAGGCCGCCACCCGGATCCAGGACGGCGCGCCGGGCGTCACCGACGAGATCTGGGAGGCCGCCGTCGCCCACTTCGACGAGAACCAGGTGTCCTCGATCATCCTGATCATCGCGCTGACCAACTTCTTCAACCGGATCAACCACACGATCCGGGAGCCGGCCGGCAAGACCTGGTGAGCCGGAGGGCGTGGTTCCCCTTCGCTGTACGAGGAACTGCTCGTGCTGACCGCCCGCGGACTGGACGTCCCCGACGACATCCACGCCCGCATCAGCGCCTGCACCGACGTCGCCCAGCTCGAAACCTGGGCCGGCCGTGCGGCCACCGCCCACGCCCTCCATGAGTTGTTCGAGGAATCAGACGATTAGTTCAGCGCTCCGTCGCTCTGACGCCACGACGGCTCCACCGGGGTGTGGTGCGCGAGGATGTGGCCCTGGCCGTCACCTCGATCCCCGACGGCCTCTGGACCGAGCTGGAGTAGCCCGTGAGCCGCATCGACGCCCACCACCACGTATGGGATCTCTCCGTCCGCCCGCACACCTGGCTGGACCAGGAGGACATGGCGCCCGTGCGCCGCACGTTCACCCTCGGCGACCTCGCCGGGCCCGCCGCCGCCGCGGGGGTGAGCGGGACCGTGCTGGTGCAGGTGCTGCCCGACCTGGAGGAGACGCGGGAGTTCCTGGCCCTGGCCGCCGGGTCCGACCTCGTCGCGGGGGTCGTGGGCTGGATCGACCTCACCGCGCCCGGCGCCGCCGACGTCCTCGCCGGCCTGCCCGCCGGGCTGGTGGGCGTGCGCCACGGCGTGCAGTCCGAGCCTGACCCCGGCTGGCTCGCCCGTCCCGACGTGCGCTGCGGGCTTGCCGCCGTGGCCGCCGCCGGGCTGGCGTACGACCTGCTGACGCTTGCGCACCAGCTTCCCGCCGCCGTCGACACGGTGGCCGCGCTGCCCGAGCTGACGTTCGTGCTGGACCACCTGTCCAAGCCGCCGATCGCGTCGGGGGAGCTGGAGCCGTGGCGCGGCCGGATCCGCGAGCTGGCCGCGCATCCGAACGTCTACTGCAAGTTGTCCGGGATGGTCACCGAGGCCGACTGGGCGGCGTGGCGGGTGGCCGACCTGCGGCCGTATGCCGAGACCGTGCTGGAGGCGTTCGGGCCCGAGCGGGTGATGTTCGGCTCCGACTGGCCGGTGTGCCTGCTCGCCGCCGGATACGAGCGGGTCGCCGAATCCGTCGACGAGTTGTGCGCCGGCCTGTCGGAGGGCGAGCGTGCCGATGTCCTCGCCGGCACGGCCCGCCGCGCCTACCGCCTGTCCGCGTAGCCCTCAGGCCGCGGCGAAGTCCCATGCCGGTGTGGCCGAGCTCACTTGACTAAGCGAGTCAACGTGAAGTCGGTGACCTTGAGTAGCCGTTAAATATGTCCGGATCCTGTGACATGGAACTCTTCAAAAATGTTGTGGCGGCGGCCGGGGATGGGGGTGTTCTACCAGGTCGGCCGACATGTGATAAGGGGCCTGACCGGTCTAGTTGATCTTTTGTGGGTGACCTTACTGTTATGTCACACGGTTTCTGACTGTTATATATTTGCATATATTCTGCGCGTTGATCGCCATCCCGACGTGAGTGCTTTCGCGGTACGGGAGGGGGGTTTCGTTGCGGGGTCGCGCCTCCAGGAGAAGGTTGCGCCCTCGGTCAGCGCGAACGGAGAGTAATGGGCAAGTACCTGCTTCGCAGGTTGGCAATAAATGTGATCTTGGTCGCCATCGCGGCCAGTTTGGCGTACATGCTCGCGGCCACCACCATGAACCCACGCGCCGCGTACGAGGGCCGTCAGCCCCCGGTCGCCGAGTCCGTCATCGACTCCACACTGGATGCCTACAACCTGAACGACAAGACCCCGGTGCTCCAGCGCTACGCGACCTGGGCCTCGGGTGTCGTCACCGGAGACTTCGGCAGGACCTGGAACGGCGGCTCGGTCAACAGCGAGATGGGCCGCCGGATCATGGTCAGCCTCCGGCTGCTGCTCATCGGCACGCTGGTGGGCTTCGGTGTCGGGGTGGCGCTGGGCGCGGTCTCCGCGGTGCGCCAGTACAAGCTCAGTGACCGGTTAATCGGCGTCAGCTCTTTCGTGATCATGGCCGTCCCGGTGTTCGTGCTGGCGACGCTGCTGGCGATCGCCACGTACAACGTGAACAGAGGGCTGGGGTTCACGTTGATCGAGTACACCGGCGAGTACAACCCGCGGTTGTCGGGGTGGGACCAGTTCGTCAACCGGCTGAACCACCTGATCCTGCCGACCATCTCGCTCAGTCTCGGCTCGATCGCCTTCTACAGCCGCATCCAGCGCAACATGATGCTCGACGTGCTCGGCCAGGACTTCGTCCGCACCGCCATGGCCAAGGGCCTGCGCCGCAGGACCGCGCTCACCAAGCACGCGCTGCGCACCGCGCTGATCCCCTCCGCCACGTACTTCGCGTTCGCGTTCGGCACGATGTTCACCGGAGCGACCTTCACCGAGAAGATCTTCGCCTGGCACGGCATGGGCGCCTGGTTGATCGACTCGATCAACCAGAACGACGTCAACTCCGTCGCGGCGGTGACCTTCTTCGCCGCCGTCTGCGTCCTGACCGCCGCGTTCCTGTCGGACCTGCTGGTGGCGGCCCTCGATCCTCGGGTGCGGGTGAGCTGACATGCGATCGAAAGTCGTCTTCAGGCGTCTGCTGAGCAACAAGCAGGCCCGTTATGGCTCCATCGCCCTGATCCTGCTGGTGGCGCTGGCTTACGTCGGCCCCTACTTCGGCGCGTACGAGTGGACGGACAAGGACTTCATGGCCTTCCTGTCCGGCCCCGACGCCGACCACTGGTGGGGGACCACCTCGATCGGCCAGGACATGTACGCGGTCACGCTGCGCGGCATGCAGAAGTCGATCATCATCGGCCTGCTGGTGGCGCTCATCTCGACCGGTCTGGCCGCCATCGTGGGCGCGTTCGCCGGATATTTCGGCGGCTGGATCGACCGGGCGCTCATGTGGGGCGTGGACCTGCTGCTGGTCCTGCCGAGCTTCCTGGTCATCGCCATCGTCTCGCCTAGACTGCGGGACGGCTCCTGGCTCTGGTTCGTGGTGCTGCTCGCCGCGTTCTCCTGGATGATCACCTCCAGGGTCGTGCGCAGCATGACCCTCTCGCTCCGCGAGCGGGAGTACGTCCTCGCCGCCGTCTACATGGGCATCCCGCGCTGGAAGATCATCTTCCGGCACATCGTCCCCAACCTGTCCTCATTGCTGATCATCGACGCAACCCTCAACGTCAGCGGCGCGGTCATCGGTGAGGCGGCGCTGTCCTTCTTCGGCTTCGGCATCCAGGCGCCGGACGTCTCACTCGGCACCCTCATCGCGGAGGGCTCCCGGAACGCCACCGGCTACCCGTGGCTGTTCGCCTTCCCCGCGGGCCTGCTGGTCCTCCTCGTCCTCAGCGTGAACCTGATCGGCGACGGCCTGCGTGACGCACTCGACCCGGGGAGCAATTCGTGAGCATCTTGGAGGTCAGGGACCTCACCGTCACCTTCCCCGGCGGCATCGAGGCCGTGCGCGGCGTCAGCTACGAGGTCGAGCGCGGCGAGGTGCTCGGCATCGTCGGCGAGTCCGGCTCCGGCAAGTCGGTGACCTCGCTCGCCGTCATGGGCCTGCTGCACCCGAGGGCCGTGGTCAGCGGCTCGGTCAAGCTGCACGGCCGCGAACTGCTCGGCATGAAGGAAGACGAGCAGATCAAGGTACGCGGCAAGTCGATCAGCATGATCTTCCAGGATCCGCTGTCGGCGTTCACGCCCGTCTACACCATCGGCGACCAGATCGCCGAGGCCGTCCGCGTGCATCAGAAGATGAACAAGGACAAGGCCGCCAAGCGCGCCGTGGAGCTGCTCGACCTGGTCGGCATCCCCAACCCGAACCTGCGGGCCAAGGCGTTCCCGCACGAGTTCTCCGGTGGCATGCGGCAGCGCGCGATGATCGCGATGGCCGTCGCCAACGACCCCGACCTGCTGATCTGCGACGAGCCGACCACCGCGCTCGACGTCACCATCCAGGCGCAGGTGCTGGAGGTGCTCAAGACCGCGCAGCGGGAGACCGGCGCCGGCATCGTGATGATCACCCACGACCTCGGCGTCATCGCCGGCATGGCCGACCGGGTGCTCGTCATGTACGCGGGCCGGCCGGTGGAGCAGGGACCCGTCGACGACATCTACTACCGGCCGCGGATGCCGTACACGATGGGGCTGCTCGCCTCGATCCCCAGGGTCGACGGCGAGGAGGGGCCGCTCGTGCCCATCGAGGGCAACCCGCCCTCGCCGTCGTCGCTGCCGCCCGGCTGCCCGTTCGCGCCGCGCTGTCCGATGAAGGTGGACATGTGCGACGACGAGGAGCCGCCGCTGACGCCGTTCGGCGGCGGGCGCCACGTCGCCTGCATCCGCTCGCACGAGATCGAGCACAAGGGCCTGACAGGCGCCGACGTGTTCCCCGTGCCGGTGATCCCGCCGAGTGACGTGGTCAAGGTGCCGCGCGCCGAGCGCGAGACGGTGCTGGAGCTCGACGAGATGATCCGGCACTACCCGCTGATGAAGGGCGCGATCTTCAAGCGCCGCGTCGGCACCGTGTACGCGGTCGACGGCATCAGCTTCGACATCGCGCAGGGCGAGACGCTGGCGCTGGTCGGCGAGTCCGGCTGCGGCAAGACCACCACCTTGCAGCAGATCATGAAGCTGGAGCCGCCGGAGGCCGGGCGGGTCGTGGTGCTCGGCAAGGACAGCGCGAAGCTCGGCAAGTCCGAGCGCAAGTCGCTCCGCGGTGACCTGCAGATCGTCTTCCAGGACCCGATGGCCGCGCTCGACCCGCGCATGCCGGTCGGCGACATCATCGCCGAGCCGCTGCGCGCGCACGGCAAGAAGGACGTGGCGGCCAAGGTCGCGGAGCTGCTGCGGCTCGTCGGGCTCTCGCCGGAACACGCCGAGCGGTATCCGGCGCAGTTCTCCGGCGGCCAGCGCCAGCGCATCGGCATCGCCCGGGCGCTCGCCCTGGAGCCGAAGATGCTCGTCCTGGACGAGCCGGTCTCCGCGCTCGACGTGTCCATCCAGGCGGGTGTGATCAACCTGCTGGAGGAGCTGAAGAACAGGCTGGGGCTGTCCTACCTGTTCGTGGCGCACGATCTGGGCGTGGTGCGGCACCTGGCCGACCGGGTGGCCGTCATGTACCTGGGCAGGATCGCCGAGATCGGGGCGGTCAAGGACGTCTACGAGAGGCCCGCGCACCCGTACACGCAGGCACTGCTCTCGGCGATCCCCCTGCCCGACCCCGAGATGGAACGCACGCGCATGCGGATCCTGCTCGAAGGCGATCTGCCCAGCCCGGCCGACCCGCCGTCTGGATGCAGGTTCCGCACCCGCTGCCCGAAGTTCGCCCGGCTCAGCGAGGCGGAGCAGCGGCGGTGTGTGGACGAGGAGCCCTCGGTCGCCCGGCTCGCGAACGCCGTCGATCACGGCGCAGCCTGCCATTACGCAGAAGAAGTCGAGGTCATCACGACCTCGGATAATCAGGAGGAAGAGTGAACGTTCGATACCGTGCGGCCGCCGGGCTTTCGGTCCTGGCCCTGGCCGTCGCGGCCTGCGGTGGCGGTGGCGGCGAGGCTAAGAAGCCGAGTGCCGAGCAGTCCCAGCAGGCCAAGCAGCAGATGACGGAGACCCCGGCCATCAGCATCAACCCCGTCCCTTACGAGCAGGTCAAGGACGGCGGCACGCTGACCCTGGCGATCGGGCAGTGGCCCACCCAGTGGAACGGCAACCACGTGGACGGCAACCAGTCCGACACCGCGGACATGCTCGACCCGGTCATGCCGCAGCTCATGATCGCCGACGAGGGCGCCAACTTCACGGCGAACCCGGACTACCTGACCGACGTGAAGAACGACTCGTCGTCGGGCAAGCAGGTCATCACCTACACGATCAACGAGAAGGCCGTGTGGTCGGACGGCACGCCGATGACGTGGAAGGACCTTGAGGCCGCCTGGAACGCCAACAACGGCAAGAACAAGAAGTTCAAGCCGGCGTCCACGGACGGCTGGGACCGCATCGAGTCGGTCACCAAGGGTGACAGCGACAAGGTCGCCATCGTCACCTACGCCAAGCCGTATCCGGAGTGGATGGGGCAGTTCTCGCGGTCTCCGCATCTCGTCCCCGCCACGCACATGGGGACGCCCGACGCGTACGACAACGACTACAACCAGAAGATCCCGGTCACCGCGGGCCCCTTCAAGGTCGAGAAGATCGACGAGGGCACCAAGACGCTCACCCTCGTGCGTGACGACAAGTGGTGGGGCAAGAAGGCCAAGCTCGACAAGATCATCTGGCGTGCCATCGAGACGCCCGCCGCGCAGGTGAACGCCTTCGCCAACGGCGAGATCGACGCGGTGGAGATCCCGTCGGGCTCCCCGGCCGAGCTGAAGCGCGCCAAGGAGGTCCCCAACTCGGAGATCCGCAAGGCGCTCAGCCCGAACTGGCGGCACATCACGGTCAACAACCAGAGCGCGAACCTGAAGGACAAGTCGGTCCGTCAGGCCGTGCAGTACGCCATCAACCGTGACGTGATCACCCAGTCCGACCTGAAGGACATGGACTGGCCGCTGCAGACGCTCGGCAACCACGTCTTCATGAACAACCACAAGGGCTACGTCGACAACTCCGGCGACCTCGGCAAGTACAACCTGGAGAAGGCCAAGCAGCTTCTCGACGCGGCCGGCTGGAAGCAGGAAGGCGAGTTCCGCAAGAAGGACGGCAAGGACTTCGCGCTGACCTTCGTCATCCCGACCGGCACGCCGGTCGCGCAGACGGAGGGTGAGCTCACCCAGGCCATGCTCAAGGAGGCCGGGATCAAGCTCACGATCCGCCCGGTTCCCCTGGACAAGTTCTTCAACGACTTCATCATCAAGGGCGACTTCGACCTGGTGCCGTTCTCGTGGATCGGCACGCCCCTGCCGATCGGCGCGCTGGCGCAGATCTACAAGACCGGCTCCGAGAGCAACTTCCCGAAGTCCGACGACCCGGCCGTTGACGCCGCCATCGAGGCGGCCGTGAGCGAGATGGACCCGGCCAAGGCCGTCGAGATGGCCAACGCCGCCGACAAGCTGATCTGGGACATGGTGCACACCATCCCGCTGTACCAGCGTCCCGACATCCAGGCGGTCAAGAAGACGCTCGCCAACTGGGGTTCGCGCGGTTACCAGAGCCTCGACTACTCGGCGGTCGGCCTGACCGGCTGATCACCACCCATGACGAAACCCCCGGCCGGGCGCGCCTCCGGCCGGGGGTTTCGGCTGTGCTCAGCCGTGTGAGCCGGCCGCCCCGCCCTTGATGGAGAACAGGCACGACGGGCCGCTGGGCCCGTTGAAGCGGACGGAGTCGAAGAAGTCACGGAAGGAGCTGAAGAAGTTGCCCTTGTCGCGCGGGCTGGTCACCGCGGCGCAGCCGTCGTAGTTCGCTTCCGAGAAGAGGTAGATGAACGAGTCGGTACGGTTCCAGTCGGACTTGCCGCGGTCGGCCAGGTTCAGTGCGGCGAGGTCGGGCGTGTTGCCCTGGATCTGGATGATGTCGCCGGTGCCGTCGAGCCCGGAGAACATGCAGTAGTAGCCGTCCTGGCAGCGGTCGTAGCCCGTGGCCGCCTGGGCAGGCGCCCCCAGGGCCGCCAGCGCGACAGCAGCGATCGGGAACGCCAACAGGTGAAGCTTCTTGCCCATCATTCCTCCATGGGTGAAACTTTCTTTCGATCGCAACATACATGGTTGGATCTTGTGACGCCAGAGGTCGGACGCACCGCTGTGGACGCCCTGCCTGATGGCGGACGGGTGAAACTTTCACCGGATTCGGGCTGTTTGCGCAGGTGCCGGACCGGGTGGGCGGCGGGCGGGCGGGAAAGCGGTCGAGGTGGCTTACAGTCCGTTTTGGGAGCGCTCCCAATCGACCGGGCTGGAGCAGTGTGCCATGAGCAAGTGGATGATCAGAGCGGCCGTGGTGCTGGTGGCCGGGCTCGTCCTGCCGGGCCAGTCCGCCACGGCGGTGCCCGTGGCGGCGTCCGCCGCGCCGGCGGGGAAGTCCGCTGCGGCGCTGTCCGCCGCGCTGCCGTACCAGGACCCCACCCTGCCCGTCGCCACCCGGGTGGCCGACCTCATGTCGCGGATGTCGCTGGATGAGAAGCTCGGCCAGATGACGCAGGCCGAGCGCGGCTCGGTGAGCAACGCCGACGTCACCACGTACCGGCTGGGCTCGGTGTTGTCCGGTGGCGGCTCCGCGCCGTCGCCCAACACGGCGGCCGGGTGGGCGGACATGTACGACGGGTTCCAGAGCGCGGCCCTGGCCACGCCGCTCGGCATCCCCATCCTGTACGGCGCCGACGCCGTCCACGGCCACAACAACGTCACCGGCGCCACGATCTTCCCGCACAACATCGGCCTCGGCGCGACCCGGGACCCCGCCCTGGCGGAGCGGATCGGCCGGGCCGTCGCGGAGGAGGTCTCCGGCACCGGCGTCGACTGGAACTTCGCCCCCTGCCTCTGCGTGGCCCGCAACGACCGGTGGGGCCGCACGTACGAGTCCTTCGGCGAGACGCCCGACCTGCCCGCGTCGATGACCACGTTCGTCACCGGCCTGCAGGGCACGGCGCTGAACGGCCCCGCCTCCGTGCTCGCCACCGCCAAGCACTACCTCGGCGACGGCGGCACCACGGGCGGGGTCGACCAGGGCGACGCCCAGCTCTCCGAGGCCGACCTGCGGGCGATCCACCTGCCGCCGTTCAGGGCCGCCGTGGAGCGCGGCGCCGGCTCGGTGATGATCTCCTACAGCAGCTGGAACGGCGCCAAGCTGCACGGGCACCAGCACCTGATCACCACCGTGCTCAAGGGCGAGCTGGGCTTCACCGGGTTCGTGGTCTCCGACTGGAACGGCATCGACCAGATCGACGGCGCCACCGGCATGTCCGCGCTGGACGTGCGCACGGCCGTGAACGCGGGCGTCGACATGGTGATGGTGCCCACCGCGTGGCGGCAGTTCATCGACCTGCTGCGGGCCGAGGCGCAGGCGGGCCGGGTGACGGCGGCCAGGGTCGACGACGCGGTCCGGCGCGTCCTGACCAAGAAGTTCGAGCTGGGCCTGTTCGAGAAGCCGCGGACGGACCGGGCCTACACCGCGACCGTGGGCAGCGCCGCGCACCGGGCGCTGGCCCGCGAGGCGGTGGCCAAGTCGCAGGTCGTGCTGAAGAACGGCGGCGGCGTCCTGCCGCTCGCCAGGACCGGCGGCAAGATCTTCGTGGCGGGCAAGAGCGCGGACGACATCGGCTACCAGAGCGGCGGCTGGACGATCTCCTGGCAGGGCTCGCCGGGCAACATCACCCCCGGCACCACCATTCTGCAGGGCATCAGGAACACCGTCGGCTCCGGCGCCACCGTCACCTACAACCGGGACGGCAGCGGCATCGACGGCTCCTACCGGGCCGCCATCGCGGTGGTCGGCGAGGCGCCGTACGCGGAGGGCCAGGGCGACCGCCCCGGCGCCATGGGCCTGGACGCCGCCGACCTGAACACCATCGCCACCCTGCGGGCCTCCGGCGTCCCGGTCATCGTGGTGCTGGTCTCGGGCCGTCCCCTCGACGTCGCGGCCCAGCTGCCCGGCTGGAACGCGCTGGTGGCCGCCTGGCTGCCGGGCACCGAGGGGCAGGGCGTGGCCGACGTGCTGTTCGGCGCCGTCCAGCCGGCCGGCAAGCTGCCGGTGACGTGGATGAGCAGCGCCTCCCAGCAGCCGATCAACACCGGGGACGGCAAGACGCCGCTCTTCCCGTACGGGTTCGGGCTGGCGTACACGCCGGGCGGCGACACCAGCGCGCCCACCGCGCCGGGCACGCCGGTGGCCTCCGCCGTCACCTCCTCCTCCGCGACCCTGACGTGGGCCGCCGCCGGCGACGACACCGGCGTGAGCGGCTACGACGTGGTGCGCGTGCAGGGCACGACGGAGACGGCCGCGACCACGTCAGCGACCCCGTCGGCCGCCGTCACCGGCCTGACCCCGAACACGTCCTACACCTTCGCCGTCTACGCCAGGGACGCGGCCGGCAACCGCTCGCCGCGCTCCGGCACGGTCACCGTGACCACGACCGGCGGCGGCGGGACGGGCGGGTGCGCGGTCACCCCGTCCACCCAGAGCCAGTGGGGCAACGGGTACGTCGTCCAGGCCACCGTCACCAACACCGGCACGACCCAGCGGAACGGCTGGAGCGTCACCTTCACCCTGCCGGCAGGCCACACGCTCACCGGCCACTGGAACGCCGTGCTCACCGTGACCGGCCAGACCGTCACCGCTCGCAACGCGGCCCACAACGGCACGCTGGCGCCCGCCGCCGCCACGTCCTTCGGCTTCCAGGCGAGCCGCCCGAACGGTGACACCGCCGTGCCGTCGGGGTACACGTGCGCGTGAGGGTGGTGGCCTGTGGCGCCGCCGTGGGGCTGTCGCTCCGACGGCGGCGCCTCAGGGGTGCGCTCAGCGGTCCTCGTGCAGGCGGCCGAACTCCACCGCCGGGCTGACACCGGCGAAGTTGCCGTTGACCTCGGCCCGCTCGGCGCTGCTCGGGTTGGCGTTCGTGCAGCTCACCGGCGCGCTGGAGCCGGACATCAGGTCGGTGCAGCGCCCGGTGCGCCGGTCGGGCAGGCCCAGGATGTGGCCGATCTCGTGCGTGGCGATCCGCAGCGGGTTGTAGCCCTGGCTGGTGGCCTGCCGGCCCATCCAGACGGTGCCGCGGCCCAGGCTGGTGGGCAGCGCACGGGGCCAGCCGTTGTCGGCGTACACGACGAAGTGGGCGGGCGTGCCCTGGACGAGCCGGACGTTCGTGACGCTGGAGTTCCAGATCTGCGCGGCCTGGTTCACCACGCCGACGAACTCCGCGGCCCTGCTCGGGTCGTACCTGAGGACCGTGACCAGGGCGGCGGCCTGCGCCGGCGCGGTGACCAGCAGGAAGACGAAGCTGAGGGTGAGGGAGAGCACGAGGCGAAGGGATCTTGACACGGGGCTTCCTCCGAGGTGGGGGGTGCTGTCACGGTATGCGCACCCCCTCGCTCGGAGACCTGTCAGATTGCCCCTATCACGGTGATATGGGGGTCCGTCAGCAGATGGTCTGCCGGCTGTTGACCAAGGTGTTGTTCCTGAAGGTGGTGTTGACCCCGCACGGGTTCTCGGTGATGGCGGAGTTGGTCACCGTCAGGTTCTGGATGAGGATGTCGGAGGTGTTGGGGAACTCCGTGCGGGCCGCCAGCCGGATGTCGCCGGGGCCCGTCACCGTGCCGCCCTGGGCGGCGATGTTCACGTTGTAGCAGTTCTCGACGAGGATGGCGTTGTTGCCGGTCTGGGCGATGTCCACGCGGTCGATGACCGCGCCGCCGCTCTCGGAGACGCAGAAGACGCCGCGCCCGCCGCCGCGCGCGATCACCTGGCCGACGCGGATGTTGGTGGGGTACGAGCTGCCGATCCGGCCGTTCCTGTTGGCCATGCGGAAGGCCGCGTAGCCGGTGCCGGTGCCCGCGCCCTGGGCGTCGACCGTGCCCACCGTGGCGTTGATGGTGTCGTTCAGCAGCAGGCCCGAGTGCCCGGTGTTGCGGGCCACGACCGTGCCGACCGTCAGGCCGTCGAGGCCGTACGTCTCGACGCCGTGGGTGCTGGTGCCCGAGACGTAGACGTTGCCGATCCGCACGTTGCGGGTGCGGACGCTGCGGTCGCCGTGGTTGTCGACGCGGATGCCCAGGCCGCTGGACAGGCGCATGTCGATCTGGTCGAGGATGATGTTGACGCCGTTGCGGACGAAGATGCCGTAGAGCGGGGCGCCGGTGACGTTCAGGTGCTGGACCTCGACGTCGGTCACGCCTCTGGCGTACACGACGGCCTGGTCGCCCGAGCCGGAGCCGGTCACGTTGACGGTGCCGCAGACGTCCAGTGTGGTGTAGCTCGGCAGGGAGAGCCGCGAGCCGGCGCTCATCGAGCCCGAGCCGCGCACGACGACCCGCTGCTTGGCGGTGCGGCCCGCCGTGAGGCTGCCCACGGCGGCCTGCATGGCCGAGAGCATGCTGGTGCCGGTGTAGACGGTCCTGCTGCCGTTGCGGGCGGTCCAGGTGCTGCCGCTGAGCACCGCTTCGGCGTTGAAGGAGCCGTCGCCGCAGGCGAGCCGGGCGCCGGCCCCGGACGTCTCGGTGTGGCCGCGCGCCGTGGCGCCGGCCGGCGCGGAGCCCATGAGGGCCATCGCGGTAAGGGCGATCGCGAGGCCGATCCGGCGCTTGTTGCCGTTGCTGCGCATACTTCGCTCCCGGGGTGAGGGCGGGCCACCTGCCCCGATGAATCGATTCATTCGCCGCCGATCCTCAGACCTGCGGTGATGGAGGTGCTGGCGAGGGCGAACGGTGGCTGATTCGGGGGGAGTATTGCAACGTTCAAATAGCGCGTCAACAGCGCATGAAACTTACACGTGACGGCGCGGGTCAGAGTAGGGGCGCGGCCCGGTGCCGGGCGAGCGGAAACTGTCAGTGGCGGCATGCACACTCTGAGCATGCAGAACGAGCCGCTCGAACTCGGCGAGATCTCCTTCCCCCACTGGAACGTCCACAACGACAAGATGGCGGAGGTCGGGTTCCTGACCATCGCCAGACGCCTGCCCTCGCTCGTGGCCCAGGCGATCCGCATGGCCTGGGGAGCGAGCCCCCGCGACGCGCTGGCCACGGTCACCCTCAACATCCTCGGCGGCGTGTTCACCGCCTTCGGCCTGCTGGCGACGACCGGCGTGCTGAGCGCGCTCTTCAGCGAGGGCCCCACCCCCGGCCGGGTGGTGGCCGCGCTGCCCAGCCTCGCCCTGGTGGGCGCCGCCGCGGTGCTGCGCACGACGACACAGGCCGGCGCGGGCTGGGCGCAGTCCCGCCTGTCCCCGCAGATCGCCCGGCTGACCGAGGAGCGGCTCTACGGCCTGACCAGCCAGGTGGAGCTGGTCGCCTTCGACGACCCGGAGTTCCACGACTCCTTGGAACGTGCCAGTGGCCGCGGGGTGTCCGTGGCCGACTCGGTGGTCACCTCGGCCGTCGACGTGGTCACGGCCGCCGTCGGCATCGTGGCCGCGGCCGGCGTCCTGGGCGTGCTGCATCCGGTGCTGCTGCCGCTGCTCCTGCTGGCGGTGCTGCCCGACGCGTGGGCGGCGGTGCGCAGCGCGCGCATGCGCTACTCCACGATGTACAGCCTGATCCCGGCCCGCCGCCGCAAGTGGATCATCTCCGACCTGCTCGCCGAGCGGGGGCCCGCGGCCGAGGTGCGCTCGTTCACGATGCGCGGCTTCCTGCTGCGCATGTACGACGCGGTCGCCAAGGCCGAGCAGGACGTCATGCTGGTCCTGGCCAGGCGGCAGACCGTGGCCAGGCTCGTGGGCGAGGTCCTGGGCGGCGCCGGCACCGGCCTGGTCTATCTGGCGCTCGGCGTCCTGCTCGCGGTGGCGGCCATCCCGCTGGCGGTGGCGGGCACCGCGGTCCTGGCCATCAGATCGGGCCAGCAGTCGCTGAGCAACCTGATGTACGCGACCAACAGCCTCTACGAGCAGGGCCTCTACTTCACCGACTTCCTGGAGTTCTGTGCCGACGCCGAGCGCCGCCTGGTCGGCCCCCGCCCGGCCGCCGTCCCCGTGGGCTTCGAGCGCGTCTCGGCCGGAGCCGTGAGCTTCACCTATCCCGGCGCGGAGGAGCCCGCCCTGCGCGAGGTGTCCATCGAGATCAAACAGGGCGAGGTCATCGCCTTCGTCGGCGAGAACGGCTCAGGCAAGACCACCCTCGCCAAAATCCTGTCCGGCCTCTACGAACCCGACACCGGCACCGTCCTCTGGGACGACACCGACCTGCGCCAGGTCGACCCCGAACAACTCCGCCGCCGCACCGCCGTCATCGCCCAAGACCACACCCGCTGGCCCCTCACCG
>NZ_JBSFVA010000043.1:0-73997 GCF_053592075.1 Nonomuraea sp. NPDC002799 | reverse complement strand
CACCCAGGATCTACCCCGACAGACCCAGGTGGTCCTGGGTCGTCCCAGGCATGCCCAGGCACACCTACTTCAGGGAAGTGCGGCTGGAGTACTAGTTCGTCGGCAGATCCGGAAGAACAGGTTGAAGAACCATTCCTCGGTATGACCTGCTAAACGGTCATTTCCCGGCCCTGTGAGCCGTTTGTGGGCCGTCTGCCACAGAGCCGGGCCGTTGCAGCGTGGCATCAATAGTCTTCCGCATACGATGCTCCGAACTCGGCAAGATCGACGCGTAAACCTTCAGCAACAGCGCGGCCCCCGTCGGTGTGGCCCAGCCACTCGGCACCCGCTTTCGGGCTCGCCCCCTTAGCCAGCAACACGGAGGTGAAGTACTTCCGAAGCATGTGCATCCCATGTTCGCGCCAACCCTGACCTCACCACGTAATCGCAACCGATCACCCAGGAACGCAGGTCAGCCGAAGGGGTGTGGGTCACGTCCGTGGACGTGACCCACACCTCAACCGCGCAGGGGGGACATTACGGCAGAGCCGCGGACTCGATGAACGTCAACAAGGTTCTGACGAATCGAGGTTAAGCGTCAACCATGAGGTTCATGTAGCCAAGGCACACGTGCAGACGCGCCGCGCTATGGCTAATTAAGCCCCTTTAGGGCTTTATCCAATTCGATCCACGCTGCAGCCGCCGCAGCTCCTCCGTCGAAATAACCCGCCAGCGCAAGCCGGCACATTCCGACCACGTCACGATTCATGCCTAGCAGGCATCAAGTGCATGGCTAGCTTTTTCGCCAATAAGTTCTTCCGAGTATGCCCAATAGCAACGACTGGGCCCCCCAGCCGCGTCTACCACTAAGATCGGGATGTCTTTTGCCATGCAATTATGCGTGGCTACATCACTACTATGCGTCTGGATTCCAACCATCTCGCTAAGCGACCTATCCACTAAAGCCCCAGCCTCAAGTGTTCGCACTAAAGCTTCTCGACGCAAATGGCGTGGGATCGAGGAGCCCGGATCGCAGCACGTGAGCGCCTCGGGCTCTAACCCCTGGGAGATGGACCTGGTAGGGCTGCGGTTGCCCCTACCGTAGGCCGCCAGTGGCCGTCTGACCTAAAACCATGGAAGTCTACGCAACGTGACGAACAAGGCCCCCGCAGCTCAGTGACTTGTCAGCGGCCGCACCGGTAGGTCACAAAGCCGTAGCCACCCAGCGCTGAATCATTTGATCTTGGAGCTGCTCATGCCAAGACACCCGAACGCCGGCCAGGCGTGGGAGGTCACACGCAAGCTGCTCGATGAGGCAGGCATGTGTGGCCTACCACCGCGCAAACGGCTCTGGCGCACTATTACTGGGGACAACCACTTCCACATCCACCTTCTTGAGCTAATCGCCATCGATGCTGCGTTAAGTGAGATACGCAACACCGTCAATAAAGCGAACGAGCCAATGGCACTGAGTAGACTTGCCGAAATCGAGGTAGATGCCGAAGAACAGAATAGGCGCCTTCAGCAAGGGTTGGGCGTAGTTCCACCATGGGCCGATATTGACGACCTTAGACATAGCGTTGGATTAGAGCCGAGTACTAAGCCATATGGCAAACGATGAGTATCGCAAGCATTCTCACTGCCGTGCGTGACGCTATAGTATCGATTGCCGTCATCATTGGTGGTGGCTGGACTCTCTACACTTTTGGACTCCACCGAGCGCACGAGTCATACATAAAGCTTGATCTTGATCTAGTGGACAGAGAGAACACTAGTCAGCAAACTAACATTATCATAAAAATTAAGGCAGTCAATACTGGCAAGACAGGAATTGGTCAGAGGCTGGCATGGATAGAGATGTTCCCGCTGACCTATCAAATGGAAAGCGTTGATGTTATTCAATCACCTCGGCCGACAAAAGATGACCGCGCTTGCCGATTCATCGTCTTTGAGAAGTGTTCATATCTTGAGCCGGGAGAAGAATTTTGCGAGACACTTATGATACAAATTCCACCCAATATATCATATGTCCTCGCCCATGCTTTCTTCTCTGGAATAAAGCCAGGTCAGACTTGGCAGACTAAGAACGTCATGCGCGTTGACGACACCTTGCACTGATAGTTTCGCCAAATAAGGGTAGTCATAATTGGCCACTCGGAAGGCCTCACCGCATCCTCAATTCCGTTCTGGTTCCGCCCGGATAGCCGCAAAGCGCCGAAAGACAACGTGAGATGTTAGCAGCCGTGTGGCCTGCTCAGACCACTTCTCAACACCGACGTCAGCAATAGCCCCGACCAGTACAAACACCAGCTCGGTCAATCGTGATACATGCACTAAAAAGCGGGAGGTCAGCAGTTCGATCCTGCCCCTGACTATCAGCCAAAGCGCCCCTGCCGAGAACACAAAACGGCGCTGGCCAGATCGGTCAGGATCTATACCGCAGGGCAGCGGGGCATACATGATGGCGCCTCATGACGACAGGTGAACGGTGGGTCTCACGCGCCCTACTCGGGCTTGCAATTCTGTGGCTTTCCGCCACGTTCCAGCTGTTCAGACAGCTCCATGACATGATCGACATGCCTGACCCGCTCCTTATCGCGACAGGGCTGGTGTGGCTGTTTGCTCCACCGCCTGCCTTCGTGCTCGCCCTCATCTACCGCAGAGACGCCGCCGCCATCCTGTCCGGCATGGCCATGGGCCTGGCAGGTCTGCTGATCCTGTCGTTCATCGCATCCATGGACTGACTGGCCAATCGGGCACGCATCTTGCGCAGAGATGCCGTCACCCTCCTTGGACCCTCGATGTGGGCCGTCTCTGGGCCGGCAGACAACGTGAACCCAAGGCTACGAACTAGGCTCCCACAGCTCGGTGACCTACCAGTACTCACGCCAGCAGGTCACAAAGCCGCAGGTCAGCGTCAGATCGGGAAGAACAGGTTCAGGAAGCGGTCGGCGACCGCCAGGTCACCCCGGACGGTCCCGGTGTTGGTGCGCCCGAACGTCCTGAGCACCATGCTCGCCGCGTCGAACTCGATCACCGCGGGCAGCCCCTCCAGGCCGCCCGCCCGATACGCCATCCCCCCGGGCCCGACGGAGACGTGGAAGTCGCCCCCGTTCGCGCCGCCCACCCGGATCCCGAGCTCGAACGGCGTCAGATCGGCCTCCTGCCTGACCGTGGACTGCAGGAGCACGAACATGAACGGCACGAGCAGATCGGCGGCCTCCCCCGAGAGCCCGTGCGCCCTGCCACTGCCCTGGCGCACGTCCCACGCGTGCACGGTGTAGTCCATGAGCTGCCCGGCCGCGTAGAAGTAGGCCGGCAGCGGCCCCATGTAGAAGTGGGAGACGATCAGGCCGCCCCATTCGTCCTCGTCGAGGTCGCGCAGGATCGCCTGCATCCGCTCGAAGTCCGTCCTGAGCCGGTCGAGCAGCTCCTTCTGCGGGATCCCGCGCAGCGCCACCGCCTGCTCGTAGACCCGGGCCCCCATCCCGGGCAGCCCGTACGCGCCGTCTGCGGCCCCGCCGCCGCGGGCCGCCTCGAAGGCGGCGAAGTACCCTTCCGTCGTGTCGGCGATGTGCGCGACCACGTCGCGCGTCGTCCAGCCCGTGCAGGCGGTGGGGGCCTCCCATGCCTCCTCCGGTTCGGCCAGCGCGAACAACCGCTCGGCCTCCTCCCGGACGACTCGCAGGATGGTGTGCTTTCCCGCGTACGAGGTGGCATCCCATTCGTTCATGCCGTTCACCTCCTACCGCGAACGACAGACCCGAACGGTTTAATTGTCAATATTCCCGGCGGAGAGAGTCCCCTGGGCGGCAGCCCTCGCCCAGGGGACGCGCGGATCAGGCGCAGGTGTAGCCGGAGACGGTCTGCGTGTTCCCGTTCGGCCGGCTGACCTGGTAGCCGAACGAGGTGCTGGCGTTCGCGGCCAGGGTGCCGTTGTGGCCCGCGTTCTTGGCGGTGACGGTCTGGCCGTTGACGGTCAGGGCCGTGTTCCACGAGCCGGTCACCGTGTGCCCGGCGGGCAGGGTGAAGGTGACGGTCCAGCCGGTGATGCCGGAGGTGCCGGTGTTGGTGACGGTCACGGGCTGGACGACGTACCCGTTGCCCCACTGGGTCTGCACGGTGCCCACGGCGGTGCAGCCGCCCCCGCCGCCGGGGCCGGCGATCGTGGTGAAGGTGACGAGCGCCGAGTTGCCCGACAGGTTCCCGGCCCCGTCACGGGCCCGGACGTACGCCTGGTACTGCGTCGACGGGCTCAGCCCGGTCAGCGAGATCGAGTTCGCCGTGCTCTGCCCGAGCTGCGTGTCGGTGGTGCCCTGTTCCCGGTAGACGTTGTAGCCGGCCAGCCCGCTGCCGCCGCTGTCGGTCGAGGCCGTCCACGTCAGCGTGGCGGAGTTGGAGGTGACGTTGCTCGCGGACGGTGTGCCGGGCGTGGTCGGTGGCGTGGTATCGGTGGTGGTGCCGCCCGCCAGCGCGTCGTGCACGGCCGTGTACGACGGTTTCTGCTGGTAGGAATCGTTGTAGATGAGCGCGGCGCCCTGCCCGGAGAACGTGTCGGGCACCCACGAGTACTTGTCGGTGAAGCCCCAGATCGTCACTCCGGCGCAGCCGCTGACGGCCACACAGGCGTTGACGACGTTGCGGTAGTAGGTGGCCTGGGTGGCGTCCTTCGTGGCGTCCCTGGGCATCTGCATGCGAACGTCCAGCTCGGTGATGCGCACCTGGACGCCGAGGGCGGCGAAGCGCTGGAGGTTCTGCTGGTAGTCGGAGGGGAAGCCGTACTGGATGGCCAGGTGGCTCTGGAAGCCCACGCAGTCGACGGGCACGCCCTGCTGGCGCAGCGACGAGACCAGGTTGTAGACCGCGGTGCTCTTGGCGTTGATCCCGTCGGTGTTGTAGTCGTTGATGCACAACCGCGCGTCCGGGTCGGCGGCGCGGGCGGCGCGGAAGGCGTCGGCGATGTAACTCTGGCCGAGCGTGTTGTACCAGAAGGAGGTGCGCAGGTTGCCGTTGTCGTCGAAGACCTCGTTCACCACGTCCCAGGAGACCACGGCCGCGTTACTGGCGTAGCGGCCGACGACCTGGGTGATGTGGTTCTGCATGGCCGTGCGCATCGCGGTGGCGCTGAGGTTCTGCACCCAGCTCGGCGTCTGGCTGTGCCACACGAGCGTGTGGCCGTGGACCTGCTGGCTGTTCTGCGTGGCGAAGTTGACGATGGCGTCGGCGCCGGAGAAGTTGAACTGACCCTGGCTGGGCTCGGTGGAGTCCCACTTCATCGCGTTCTCGGCGGTCACCTGGTTGAACTCGGTGCCCGCGAGGTTGCGGTAGGACGTCTCGTTGGCCAGCGGGCTGGTGGCGAGCGCCGCGCCGATGAACTTGCCCCGGCTGGCGGCGTGCGTGCGCAGGGGGCCGGAGGCTTCGGCCGACGTGGCGGGCAGGAGGAAGGTTGCGAGCATCCCCACCAGCACGGTGAGGACTCTCATTGAGGACGAATGCACGGACATCTACCTCCGGAGGCAGGCATCGATTCCGAAAGTTTCGATCCCTGTCGGATCGCACCGCCGACGGTATTGACATGCTGGCGAGCGGTCAATGCCAGCCTCTATCGCGCGCTAATGCAGCAGTTGGGAGGTAGAAACTATCGGCGAAAAAATGAAACTTTCACAGGACTTGCTCGAGCCGGGCACCTCAGGAACATTGGTAGCAATCCCTCCCATCGGAAGGTCAGGACCGATGACAGACGGGCTCGTTCTGCCTCCCGGCGCCGGCCGGTCACTGGGCAGCATGGGGATGACCCTCAAAGTCGGCGCGGAGCAGTCGAAGACCTGGTCGGTGTTCGAGAACACGATCGCACCGGGGTTCGACGTCGGCGCCCATTTCCACCACCACGCCGAGGAGCTGTTCTACATCCTGGAGGGCGAGCTGGACCTGCTCGCGTTCGAGCCCCGCGCGATCACCGCGGGGCCGTGGCAGAGCTGGGAGTCCGGCAGCGGCGCCCGGACCGTGCGCGGCGGCCCCGGCAGCCTCATGTACGTCCCCGCCGGCTGCCCGCACGCCTTCGCCAACCCCGGTCCGGCCCCCACGAGGATGCTCTTCGTGGTCACCCCGGCGGGCCACGAGCACTACCTGCGGGAGCTCAGCGAGCTGCTCTCCCGTCCCGGGCCGCCCGACCAGGACGCCGTGGTCGAGCTGCGGGCCCGCTACGACATCCAGCAGTTGTCGCCCATCACTCTCCAGTGAGCGCCGTTTCTCCTGCTCTAGCGCGACGTACCTACCGGTCGGTACTGTGAATTATCCGGAATAATCGTCTATTGCGGGAGTTCTGCGCATGTCGCTTTCGCACGCCCAGGTTCAGGCCCAGCTCACCGGCCCCGGTCAGCTCTTCGAGATCGAGGAGATCGGCGATACCGGGGTCCGCACATGGAAGCATGCACCCGCACACTTCCGGACCCTGCTGGAGATGAGCCGGTTCCACGGCGAGAAGGTCTTCCTCGTGTACGAGGACGAGCACATCACGTTCGAGGAGCACTTCCGCCGCGCCGCGACCCTGGCCAACCGCCTGGTCGAGGAGTACGGCGTGACCAAGGGCGACCGCGTGGCCGTGGCCATGCGCAACTACCCGGAATGGTCGATCTCCTTCTCGGCCATCCTGGCGGCCGGGGCCATCGCCGTACCACTGAACGCCTGGTGGACCGAGTCCGAGCTGGCCTACGGCGTGCGCGACTCCGGCGCCAAGGTGCTGATCGCGGACAGCGAGCGGGCGATCCGGCTGGCCCCGACGGGCGTGCCGCTGATCGTCACCCGGGGCGCGGCCCCTGAGGGCGCGCGGGCGTTCGACGACGTGCTGGGCGAGGTCGTCGCCGACGTCAAGCTCCCCGACGTCGAGCTCACCTCCGGCGACCCGGCCACGATCTTCTACACCTCCGGCACCACCGGCAACCCCAAGGGCGCGCTCGGCAGCCACCGCAACCTGGGCCAGGCCCCCATGACCGTCGCCTACGGCCTCTATCGCGCGACCGCCCTGGCCGGCAAGGACGTCGCCGCCGCTACCGGCGTCCGCCGGGTCACCCTGCTGACCGTCCCGCTCTTCCACGTCACGGGCTGCTTCTCGGCCCTGACCACGACGATGTTCAGCGGCGGCGGCCTGGTGCTCATGTACAAGTGGGACCCCGAGCAGGCGCTGCGCCTGATCGAGCGGGAGAAGGTCTCCGCGATGATCGGCGTCCCGACCAACGCCTGGCAGCTCATGTCCCACCCCGACTTCGGCAAGTACGACCTGAGCTCCCTCACCACCCTCGGCTACGGCGGCGCCCCCGCCCCGCCCAAGCTCCTGGAGCGCATCACCGAGAACCTGCCCAACCGCGCCCCCTCCAACGGCTACGGCATGACCGAGACGACCGCGCTGGCCATCGGCAACGGCGGCGCCGACTACCAGGCCAAGCCCGACAGCATCGGCGTGCCCTCGGCCGTGGTGGACGTGCGCGTGGTGAACCCCATGGGCGAGGAGCTGCCGGCCGGCGAGGTGGGCGAGCTCTGCGTACGCGGCCCGAACGTCATCCTGGGCTACTGGAACAAGCCGGAGGCGACCGCGCAGACCTTCGTCGGCGGCTGGCTGCACACCGGCGACCTGGCCAAGATCGACGACGAGGGCTTCGTCTACATCGTGGACCGGGCCAAGGACATGGTGATCAGAGGCGGTGAGAACGTCTACTGCGCCGAGGTCGAGGCGGCCCTGTTCGAGCACCCGGCGGTGGACGACACCGCCGTCATCGGCGTGCCGCACGACGAGCTGGGCGAGGAGGTCGGCGCCGTGATCCGGGTGGCGCCCGGCCGGTCGGTCACGCCCGAGGAGCTCCAGTCGTTCCTGGCGGGCCGGATCGCCAAGTTCAAGATCCCCGTGCACGTCTGGTTCCGCGACGGCGAGCTGCCCCGCAACCCCGGCGGCAAGATCCTCAAAACCCACCTGCGCCGCGAGATCCTGGGCGGCTGACCCCGGCGCCGCTCCGGCCTGGCCGCGCCACCCGGCCGATGCCTGATCGCCGCTCCCGGTCTCCGCCTCGCCGGAGGCCGGGAGCGGCGGCTATCCGGAGCGCACACCGGGCAGCATCTCCACCCGGATGGCCTCGCCCTCGCTCAGCGGAATCGTCCGCCCGTACCCGCGCCGCCACAGCTCGTAAGTCATGACCGGAACCAGGTAATGCTTGCCCTCCCGGCTGAGCAGCAGGCGCAGGCCGTCATACCGGTAGCGGTACATGCCTTTGGGCAGATCCGTCCTGGTCACGCCGGGGGCGTTCAGCGCGAGCTGATCCTTGGCGAAGATCGACACCTGGGTGCGCCCGGCGAGCCCGCCGACGAAGGCCCGGGCCGCCTCCACGCCCCGGATCTGGGCGAACAGGGCCCCGCTCCACAGGAGGCACAGGATGGAGATCCCGGCCGCCATGATGAACGCGCTACGTCCCAGAGCCTGCTCCCTGAAGGGCGCGACCAGCATGGGCAGCCCACCGGCGACCAGGAACAGGATCAGCATGGTGCTGACCGAGCCGCCCCACATCGCCACCGTGGCCAGGACCAGTCCGGCGGCGGTCAGACTCGCGCCACCGCCGCCGAGCAGTCTCCGGCGCAGGGCGACGTCGCGCTGCAGGCCGATCGCGAGCCAGACCAGCGGCAGCACGATCAGCCAGGGCAGGATGCCGGGGCGGAAGACGTTCAGGCCCCGCAACGCGTACTCATCGAGGCGGTATCCGATGGCGGAGGCGTTGAGCTGGAACAACTCCAAGTAGCTGTCGGTCCAGATCCAGCCCATGTAGATGACGACGGTGGCGGACGAGGTCAGCAGAAAGGTGCTGAAGGCGATCGGATCCATCGCGGCCGCGACGCCTGCGGAGGCCGGGCGGTCGCTCTCCGGAGTCACGCTCACGTCTCCTGAGGTTCAGGCGTCGTGACTTCTGGGGTTACCGGCTCCGGCGTCATCGGCTCCGGCGACCCAGTGGGCTCCGAGCTCGGCGGGCCGGTGATCTCACCGCTCGGGCCGGTGATCTCACCGCTCGGGACGGCCTCGGGTCCGACGCCGGGGCAAGCGGGGTCGACCTGATCGCCTCCGCCCTCCGGGCACTCCGGCGCCCGGGTCGCCGGGGTCACCTCCGCCGGCTCCTTCTTCTTCTTTTTCTTCTTGGTCGCGGTCGGCGACGATGACGGCTCCTGACTGTCCGGCGGACTGCCGGTGACGTCCACGACGTCGCTGCCGGAGGTGTCGCCGCCGCAGGCGCTCACCCCCAGCACCGCCACCGCCGCCAGGAGAACCGTGCCCGCCAGCCGCAACCCCATCGCGATCTTCATGCGCTCATGACCCCCGCGAGTTTTACCGGGTCATCACTTTCGGCGATCATCGCGTTACAGAAAACGATCAGCGCAGCACCAGCTCCACCGCGCGCATACGAAATTTCACGCCTGAACCCCCAGGTGAACGCCCCTGTCGCCGGTCGCCGTTACCCGCCGGGTAATCGCGGCCCCTACCCGGTGACTGACATCTTTCAGGTGTCGGAACACCCCACTGAAGGAGCCCGAAATGACCGCCCTGACCGTCACCGCCGACCGGACCACGTTCCTGCGCCTCGCGCTGGCCTCCGACGCCGTCGTCACCGGCGGCAACGGGCTGGTCTACCTCGCCTTCGCCGGCCCGGTGAGCGACCTGCTCGGCCCCGACGCGACCCTCCTGCGCGGGATCGGCGCCTTCCTCCTCGTGTACGGCGCCGCCGTCGGCCTGCTCGCCACCCGCCGCCCGATCAGCCCGGCCGCCACCAGAGCCGTGATCGCCCTGAACCTCGCCTGGGCCGCAGGCAGCGTCGTGACCGTCGTCACCGGCGCGGGACAGTTCACCACGATCGGCGCCATCTGGGCCATCGCCCAGGCCCTCGTGGTCGGCGGGTTCGCCGAGCTCCAGATCACCGGCCTCCGCAAGACCCATCACGACAAGTGACCGAACGAACGGACCTGACCATGAACCTCATCGAACGTTACCTCGCCACCTGGAACGAGACCGACCCCGACGCCCGCGCCAAGGCCGTGGCCGAGCTCTGGACCGAGGACGGCGTCTACACCGACCCGCTGGCCGACGTGGCCGGACACGCCGGCATCGCCGCCGTGATCGAGGGCGCGCAGGGCATGTTCCCCGGCCTCGTGTTCACCCCGGGCGAGGTGTACGACGCCCACCACCACGTCGCCCGCTTCACCTGGCACCTCGGCCCGGCGGGCGGAGAGCCGGTCGCCGTCGGCTTCGACGTGGTGGAGCTGGCCGAGGACGGCAGAATCCGCCGGGTCCTCGGCTTCCTGGACAAGGTTCCCGCCGCCTGACCAGCTCCCCCAGGGTCCCCGGAGTTCCCGGGGGCCCTTTTCGCGCGCGATAAACGGTTTGCGCGGGGCGCGACATTCGTCGGACAATCTGACCTCGTGCCCGCTGGACTGAAACGCCTCATGCGTCACCTTTCGCTGGACCTGAGTCCACTGCGGACCTCACGCGATTACCGCCTGCTCTTCGGCTCCGGCGTCATCACCATGTTCGGCACGATGATCTCGATGGTCGCGGTCCCGTACCAGATGAAGGAGCTGACGGGCTCCTTCCTGGCCGTCGGGCTGGTGAGCCTGGCGGAGTTCGTGCCGATGGTGGTGTGCGGCCTGTGGGGCGGCGCCATCGCCGACGCCCTCGACCGCCGCAAGATCATCGTGCTGAGCGAGCTGGGCCTCCTGGTCACCTCGGCGGCCCTCACGGTCAACGCGCTGCTCCCGAACCCCCAGATCTGGGTCCTTTACGTGATGGGCGCCGTCTCCACCGGCATCGCCTGCCTCCAGCGCCCCAGCCAGGAGGCCGTCCTGCAGCAAGTGGTGGCGCACGACCAGCAGGGCGCGGCGGCGGTCCTGTCGAGCCTGCGCTGGAACTTCGGCGCCATCGTGGCCCCCGCCCTCGGCGGCCTCCTGGTCACCGCCTTCGGCCCGGCTGCGGCGTACGGCCTCGACACGGCGACCTTCGTGCTCTCGCTCGTCCTGCTGTGGCGGATCCGCTCGCTGCCCCCCGCCGAGGACGCCGCGCCCGCGTCGCTGGGGTCGCTGGTCGAGGGGGTGCGTTACGCGGTCGGCCGCCGGGACCTGATGGGCACGTACCTGGTCGACATCGCGGCGATGGTCTTCGCGATGTCGACGGCGCTGTTCCCGTTCCTGGCCGACGAGTTGCACGCGCCGCAGGCGCTCGGGCTGCTGTACTCGGCCGGCGCCGTCGGGGCGCTGATCGCCTCGCTCACCGGGGCGTGGGCGGCCCGCGTGCAGCGGCAGGGCCTCGGCGTGATCGTCGCCGCGACGCTCTGGGGCGTGGCCGTGGCCCTGGCCGCCCTGGCCCCCAGCATCTGGATCATGTTCGCCTGCATCGCCCTCGCGGGCGCGGCCGACATGGTCAGCGGCATCTTCAGGATGACGATGTGGAACCAGACGATCCCGCGGGAGCTCCGCGGCCGGCTGGCGGGCATCGAGCTGCTCTCGTACGCCAGCGGCCCGATGCTGGGCAACACCAGGGCCAGCCTGATGGCGGGCTTCGGCGGCACCCGCTTCTCCCTCGGGGCGGGCGGCCTGCTGTGCGTGGCCGCCGTCCTCGCCCTCGGCGCCGCCCTGCCGAAATTCCGCACGTACGACGCCAGGACCGACGAACACGCCCTGGCCGAAAGGGCCCGCAGACAACCCGCCTGACCTCCATAACTGTCGGACAGCGCGAATGACCACATGGCTCGAGGGATGAGCTGTAGCGTCCCACCATGACACCCGAAGCGGTGAGCCCACACATAGGCACTCCCTCGCTGCCCGACTGGGCCCCGCCTCCGCAAGGCTTCGCCGCGGAAGACCTCGATACCGTTCCGGATCTGCCCGCACACACAGAGTTGCTCGACGGAAGCCTGGTCTTCGCGAGCCCCCGAGCATCCGGCCACGCGCACATCGTCGATCTTCTCCTTGCCGCGCTACGCCAGGCGGCTCCCGAAGATCTTCGCGTGCGGCGCGAGATGAGCGTGATCCTCGGCGCAAGCCAGCGTCCGGAGCCGGACCTCATAGTGATCAAGGCAGCGGCGGCACGCAATCTGGCCGAGACCTCCTACCAGGCGGCAGAGGTGATCCTGGTCGCCGAAGTCGTGTCTCCCGAGTCCAAGATCCGCGACCGCCACCGCAAACCAGAGCTCTACGCCAAGGCCGGCATCCCCCATTTCTGGCGCATCGAGAACGACGCGGACAAGCCCGTCGTCTACGTCTACGCGCTCGACCCGGCCACCAGGACCTACGCCCTCACCGGCATCCACTACCAGGCTCTGAAGCTCGACGTCCCCTTCGACGTGGCCGTCGACCTCTCCGCCATCGACGAGCTCTGAGTCGGCCACCGCTCAGCCGGCCTCCCGCCACCCTTCATACCGCTCCACCAGCTCATCCACCTTCGCCAGCGCTCCTTCGCCGAGCCCTTCGACGGCCACCAGCCACTGCGCGTCCTCGACGTCGTCCTCGCCCGCGAGCGTCTCCCGCACCACCCGCGGCACCCCGATCGCCGGAAACCACTCCCCCAGCGTCTCCGCGACCTCTTCGGCGTCGTCACGTTCCGCGAACACGAGCAGGTGCCTCATACCCCGAATCCTTCCGTGCTTCCCACCACGTCACAACGCAGGAGCGCATGCGCGTGCCACCGCAGAGCTACACCGCAGAAGACCTCGATCACCTTCCGGACCTTCCTCCGCACACGGAGTTGATCGATGGCGACTTGGTCTTCGCCGGCCCCCAGCGAGACTTCCATACGTCCGTTCTGTTCCTGCTCCAGACGGGCCTGCACAACGCGGCACCGGCGAGATACCGGGTGCGCCGGGAAATGAGCGTCAAACTCGCTCCCAGGCAGCGTCCCGAGCCCGACCTGATCGTGCTGGGGCACGGTGCCGTCGTCAGGCAAGACGTGACCTGCTACGACGCCGCGGACGTCGTACTGGCGGTAGAGGTCGTGTCTCCAGAGTCAGAAGAGCGCGACCGCAGGCGCAAGCCGACCCTCTACGCCGAAGCCGGCATCCCGCATTTCTGGCGCGTCGAAGACCAGTCGGGTAAAGCAGTCGTCTTCGTCCACGAGCTCGATCCCGCCACCCACGCCTACACCGCCACCGGCATCCATCACGACCGGCTGAAGCTCACCGTCCCGTTCGACCTCGACCTCGACCTCACCGAGATCGACCGCATCTGAGAGCAAAGGGGCCGGCACGGCGTCGCCGTGCCGGCCCCCCTGGTCAAGCTCAGGCGCTGCGGAGCTGAGCCCCCACGCGATCGGCGGCCATCGCCACCGCCGCGTCCCGCGCCGCGGTGGTCTCCTCCGCCGTCAGCGTACGGTCAGGCGCCCGGAACCGCATCGTGTAGGCGAGCGACTTGTTGCCCTCGCCCACCTGCTCCCCGGCGTAGACGTCGAACAGCCGGATCGACTCCAGCAGCTCCCCGGCCCCGTCGCGCAGGGCCGCCTCCACATCCGCGACAGGCGTGAAGTCGGGCACCACCAGGGCGACGTCCTGCGTGGCGACCGGATATGGCGAGACCGCGGGCGCCGCGACGGGCCCGGGCATGACCGACTCCAGCCGCGACAACTCCAGCTCCATGGCCGACGTACGCGGCGGCAGCCCGTATGCCTCGATGACCCGCGGATGCAGCTCACCCGCGTGCCCCACCAGTGTGTCACCGGCGTAGAGGGCGGCGCACCGCCCGGGGTGCCAGGGCTCGTGCTGGTCGGCGCTGATCGACAGCTCGACCCCCGACTCGGCCGCCACCAGCCGCGCGGCCTGCACCGCGTCGGCCCACGTGGCCGCCCGGCCCTGGCCCCACCAGCCGGACCGCTCGAACTCTCCGGCCAGCACCACGGCGACCCGCAGCGGCTGGTCGGGCAGCGCCGCCTCGATCGAGGCCAGCTCCTCGGCCGTCGGCCGGCGCTCGACGCCGAGCACCGGCGCGACCCGGGGCGCGTTCTCGCGCGGCCGGTAGACCGGCCCCATCTCGAACAGCGCCACGTCCGCGAACCCGCGTCCGGCGTTGCGCACCAGGGTCTTGAGCAGCCCCGGCAGCAGCGTCGTGCGCATCAGGGGCTCGTCCTCCGACAGCGGGTTGGCCAGCCGCATCGCGCGGCGCCGCGCGTCGTCGGCGGGCAGCTGGAGCCGGTCGAAGTCGTCGCCGCTGATGAACGGGTAGCTGAGCACCTCGACGTGGCCGCCCTCGGCCAGCGCCCGGCCGACCCGCCGGCGCAGCCGCTGGCCCTCGGTGAGCCCGGCCCCGGCGGGGGCGGAGGGCAGCACCGACGGCAGATTCTCGTAGCCCTCCAGCCGGATGACCTCTTCGGCGAGGTCGTTGGGGTCGGTGAGGTCGGGCCGCCACGACGGTGGCGTCACCGTGATCATGTCGTCGCCGGTGACGGCCAGCCTGGCCGCGAGCGCGCCGCCGGTCACCACACCGGTCGGATCGACGCCGCCCTCGCGGACCGCGGGGTCGTCGCCGTCGGCGACGACGCAGCCGACCTGCTCCAGCCGCGAGACCACGGTCTGCTTGGCGTAGGGGACGCCGGCCACGGTGCCCGGGAAGCCGGCCGGGATCGCGACGCGCGCGGGCGTGACCGCCACCTCGGCGTGCGTCACCCCGGGCGACACCGTGGCGCCGCCCAACTCGGCCAGCATCCGCGCGGCCCGCCACGAGGCGACCAGCGGCAACTCCCGGTCCACCCCGCGCTCGAAGCGCTTGGACGCCTCCGACACCAGACCGTGCCGGCGCGACTCCCGCGAGATGCCGGTCGCCGAGAAGTGGGCGGCCTCGATGACGATGTCGGTCGAGCCGCCGGAGATCTCGCTCTCCAGGCCGCCCATGGTGCCGGCCATGGAGATCGGCCCTGAGTCGTCGGTGATCAGGATGTCGTCGGGGTCGAGCTCGCGCACCACGTGATCGAGCGTCTCCAGCCGCTCGCCGGGCCGGGCCCGGCGGACGACGATCTCGCCCCGCAGCCTGGCCCGGTCGAAGGCGTGCAGCGGCTGGCCCAGCTCCAGCATCAGGTAGTTGGTGATGTCGACGGCCAGCGACACGGGCCGCAGGCCGGCCCGCGCGAGGCGTACGCGCATCCAGAGCGGGCTCCGCGCGGCCGGGTCGAAGCCGTGGACCTCGCGCAGCACGAACCGGTCGCACGCGCTCGGGTCGGCGATCGAGGCCGGCCACGACGGCTCGGTCGCGGCGGGCAGCTCGACGTCGGCGGGGTCGTGGAAGCCCACCCCGAACGCGATGGCCGCCTCGCGCGCCACCCCCCTGATCGACAGCGCGTATCCGATGTCGGGCGTGATCTCCAGCTCGATCACGTCGTCACGCAGCCCGAGCAGCTCGACCACGTCGGTGCCGATCGGCGTGTCCGCCGGCAGCACCATGATGCCGTCGTGGTCGTCGCCCAGCCCGAGCTCGCGCTCGGAGCAGATCATGCCCTCGGACAGGCGCCCGTACGTCTTACGCGCGCCCACCTCGAACCCGCCGGGCAGCACGCCGCCCGGCAGCACCACCGGCACGCGGTCGCCGGCGGCGAAGTTGCTCGCGCCGCAGACGATCTCGCGCGGCGTGGCCTCGCCCACCTCGACCCGGCAGTGCCGGATCGGCTTCTTGAACCCGGTCAGCTCCTCGATCTCCAGCACCTCGCCGACGACGACGTTCTTGACGTCGTGGCCGTGGGAGGTGATCGATTCGAGCTTGAGCCCGGCCGCGGTCAGCTTGTCGGCCACCTCGTGAGCGGTGACCGCCGGGAGATCGACATACTCCCGCAGCCAGGAAAGCGGGACCTTCATCAGATCTCCATTCCGAACGGGAGGGTGAAGCGCACGTCGCCCTCGACCATGTCACGCATGTCCTCGGCGTTGTGGCGGAACATGAGCGTGCGCTCGATGCCCATGCCGAACGCGAACCCGGAGTAACGCGACGGATCGATCCCGGCCGCGATCAGCACGCGCGGGTTGACCATGCCGCAGCCGCCCCACTCGATCCAGCCCTCGGACTTGCAGGTGCGGCAGGGCGGGTTACCGGGGACCGCCGAGGCGCCCCGGCAGACGAAGCACTTGAGGTCCATCTCGGCGGACGGCTCGGTGAACGGGAAGTAGTTGGGCCGGAACCGGGTCGTGATGCCCTTGCCGAACATCACCTCGGCGAACCGGTCGAGCGTGCCCTTGAGGTGGGCCATCGTCAGGCCCTCGTCCACGGCCAGCCCCTCGGTCTGGTGGAAGACCGGGGTGTGGGTGGCGTCGAGCTCGTCGGTGCGGAACGTCTTGCCCGGCGAGATCACGTAGACCGGCAGCTCGCGCTGGAGCAGCGCGCGGACCTGCACCGGCGAGGTCTGTGTGCGCAGCACCATGCCGGAGCCGGTGGACTCGACGAAGAACGTGTCGTGCTCCGAGCGGGCCGGGTGGTCCTTGGCGATGTTGAGGGCGTCGAAGTTGAACCACTCGCCTTCGAGCTCGGGCCCCTCCGCCACCTCGTAGCCCATGGCGACGAAGGCGTCGCCGATGCGCTCCTGCAGCGTGGTGAGAGGGTGGCGGGCGCCGCGCGGCCGCCGGTCCCAGGGCAGCGTGACGTCGACGCTCTCCTCGATGAGCACCCGCGCGTCGCGCTCGGCCTCCAGCTCGGCCTGGCGGGCGGCCAGCGTCTCGTTGATCGCCTTGCGGGCGCCGCCGATGCGCTTGCCCGCCTCCGCGCGGGCGGCCGGCGGCAGGGCGCCGATCTCGCGGTTGGCCAGGGCGATGGGCGAGCGGTCACCCGCGTGCGCCAGCCGGGCCTGCTTGAGTGCGTCGAGGCTGTCGGCCGCCTTGATCGCCGTGAGGGCGTCGGCCTCCATGCGGGACAGCTCGTCGGCATGCAACGGTGTCACCTCGACGGGGTCGTAGTCAGACAAGAGTGAGCTCCGTATCCAGGGCTTGAGCGGAAAAGAGTCTAGTGGGAGCCGCCCACCGGGCCCGAATCCCGCCGTCAGACGGAGGCGGCGAAGTCGGGCGTGCCGGTGGGCACGGTAAATCGGAACTCCGCCCCGCCTTCGGGCGCCCGCTGCACCGTGATCGTGCCTCCGTGCGCCTCGACCAGGCCCTTGACGATGAACAGGCCGAGCCCGGTGCCGCCGCGTCTGCGGCTGTTGCCGCCCCGCCAGAACTGCCGGAAGACGCGCGGAGCCAGCTCGGGCTCGATGCCCTCGCCCTCGTCGCGCACCGACACGGCCACTCCCCATCCGACGGACTCGATCTCGATCGTCACAGTGCCGCGCCCGTGGCGCAGCGCGTTTTCCACCAGGTTACCCAGGATCTGGTCGACCTTGTCCTGGTCGAGCCACATCTCGGGCAGGTGGTCGCCCTCGACCAGCTTGAACCGCTCTTCGGCCTCACCGGCCGCGACCCGGCCCGCGATGAGCCGGCGGGTCCTGGCCGGCACGTCCACGACCTGGCGGCGCACCTCCAGCCGCCCGGACTCGATGCGCGAGACGTCGAGCAGCTCGGTGATGAGCCTGGTGACGCGGTCGGCGTCGTTGTTGACGGTTTCGAGCATGACGCGTTTCTGCTCGTCGGTGAAGCGCGTCCACTTGGCCAGCATCGTCGCCGTGAACCCCTTGACGCTGGTCAGCGGCGAGCGCAGCTCGTGGGCCACGGTGGAGACCAGGTCGGCGCGGCTGCGCTCCAGCCGGGCGCGGGCGCCGCCGTCGCGCAGGGTGATCGTCACCCGCTCGACCTCGCCGCCGCGCTCGGGCTCGCGGACGAGCCTGGCGGCGACGTAGAGCTCCTGGCCGCCCGGCAGGTGCAGTGGCCGCTCCGGCACCCTGCTGCGGATGCGGAGCCCGCCCTCGGGGTCGAGCGCCTTCCACCAGTCGCGCCCGTCATGGTCGCGGAAGGGGAACACGTCGCTCATGGGCCTGCCGACCGCGCGCTCCATGGAGACGCCGGTGAGCCGCGCCGCCGCCCGGTTGACCGCGACCACGCAGCCGAACCTGTCGGTCACGATGAGCCCGTCGGGCAGGTCGTCGATGGCCATCGTGCACGAGGCCGCAACCACTCGCCCGTCGGTGTCTGCGCCGTGCACGACCTTGCCTCCTCCGCCTACATCGCCGACAATAGCGGGTTTCCACCCGGCTAGGGCACTCGCTGCGCTCTAGCCGACGCGTAAAGGCATACCGCCGCCGCGGTCGCCAGGTTGAGGCTCTCAGCCTGGCCGTAGATGGGCACCCGGACCACGTCGTCCGCCTCGGCGAGCACCTCCTCCGGAAGTCCCCAGGCCTCGTTGCCGAAGATCCACGCGGTGGGACCCGACAGATCGACGTCGTCGAGCGTGTGCTTGCCCGTGCCGTCCGCCGCCAGCACGCGCAGCCCCCGCTCCCTGAGTTGACGCACGGCGGAGCTCACCGGTGCACCGATGACGACGGGAAGATGGAACAGGCTGCCAGCGGAGGCGCGGACACACTTGCCGTTGTAGGGGTCGACGGAGGCGTCGGTGAAGATCACGGAGTCGGCGCCGGCGGCGTCGGCGGCCCGCAGCACGGTGCCGGCGTTGCCCGGGTCGCGCACGTGGGCCAGCATCGCGACCAGGCTCGGCGTGCCCGCCAGGGCCTCGTCGAGGGGGACGTGCACGAGCTTGCAGACGGCCACCAGCCCCTGCGGGGTCACGGTCTGGGAGAGCTCCGCCATGACCTCGCCGCTGGCCCGGTGCACGGGGACGCCCTGGAGCGTGGCCTCGGTGATCAACTCGGGATGGCGCAGCTCGGCCTCGGCGGTGCTGAACAGCTCCAGCGTCACGCCGTCGAGCTTGAGGGCCTCGCGCACGGCCTGCGGCCCCTCGGCCAGGAACCTGCGGTCCTGGTCCCTGAAGGCCCGCTTGGTGAGCCGCCTGGCCGCCTTCACCCTCGGCGACCTCACGTTGGTCAGCTCGGACCCCGCCATGCACTCCCCCTGGTGGATACGGCAAAGGGCCCACCGTCGCCGGCGGGCCCCTCGATTAACTGCGCTTCAGCTCGCGGCCGGAGCGTTCACGTCCGCCGGGAGCGCCTTCTTGGCGGCCTCGACGAGCGTGGCGAAAGTCTGGCTGTCGTTGACCGCCAGGTCAGCGAGGATCTTGCGGTCGACCTCGATGTTGGCCAGACGCAGACCCTGGATCAGGCGGTTGTAGGTCATACCGTTCTGACGAGCGGCGGCGTTGATCCGCTGGATCCACAGACGACGGAAATTGCCCTTCCGGTCCTTCCGGTCCCGGTAGGCGTACGTCATCGAGTGGAGCATCTGCTCCTTGGCCTTGCGGTACAGACGCGACCGCTGACCACGGTAACCCTTCGCCCTTTCGAGGACGACCTTACGCTTCTTCTTGGCGTTGAGCGCCCGCTTCACGCGTGCCATTGTTCTTCTCCCCGGGGGTTCGCGCTACTTGCCGAGCAGCTTCTTGATCTTCTTGGAGTCGGCGTCGGAAAGGACGACCTCGTTCTTGAGACGGCGCGTCAGCGTGGACGACTTCCACTCGTTGTAGTGCGCACGGTTGGCGCGGCGGCGCTTGATCTTGCCGGTGCCGGTGACCCGGAACCGCTTCTTCGCACCGCTGTGCGTCTTCATCTTCGGCATGTCGCCGTCTCTCCTCGTTTCGGTCGTGCCACTGGCCGGGCCGGTGCTGGCCGGCCCGGTAGCGGCGTGCTTCGTCTGCCGGTGGCTTAATCGGGGTGCCGTGTAAGGCTAACCCCAACCGCAGGTCACCCTTCCTGTGCGGAAGACTCCCCGCTCTCCACGGAGGGCTCGTCGCTCTCCGGGAAGGGCTCCTCGCTGCCACGCTGGGCCTTGGCCGCGGCCTTCTCGGCCTTGGCCTCGGCCTTCTTCTTGTGCGGACCGATCACCATGATCATGTTACGGCCGTCCTGCTTGGCGTGGGACTCCACGAAACCGAGCTCCTGGACGTCGTCCGCCAGCCGCTGCAGCAACCGGAAGCCGAGCTCCGGCCGGGACTGCTCACGGCCACGGAACATGATCGTGACTTTGACCTTGTCTCCCGCCTTGAGGAACCGCACCACGTGACCCTTCTTGGTCTCGTAGTCGTGCGGGTCGATCTTCGGCCGGAGCTTGATCTCCTTGATGATCGTGTGCGCTTGATTCTTGCGCGCCTCGCGCGCCTTCATCGCGGACTCGTACTTGAACTTGCCGTAGTCCATGAGCTTGCACACGGGCGGTCGAGCCGTTGCCGCGACCTCGACGAGGTCGAGGTCGGCTTCCTGGGCGAGCTTCAGCGCGTCGTGAATGGAGACGATGCCGACCTGCTCGCCGTTCGGGCCCACGAGGCGAACCTCGGGAACTCGGATACGCTCGTTGATGCGGGGCTCAGTGCTGATGGGGCCTCCTAGGTTCGCGATCCCTACGTGCTCGTCGTACGGAAGGCTCTTCGCCACTGACGCGAAAAGCCCCGCACGTCGCGCATGCGGGGCCACTGAGCTCTTCGGCGTCATGGCCTTGAGCTCCCCGGAAGAGTCCGGCGTGATCCTTGACCCGGCCGCCTTTCGGCGACTCAGGTGGGAGGAGACCTCCGCTTGCGCGTCCAGCAAGGAGTGCCGGACCGATCAGAGAGCTACATTACCACAACCACGGGCTCTCCTCGAATCATCCCGCGTGGCCGGGAATGCCGACGCGAGCTGCGGTGACAGCCCGAGATCAAGCCCGCTGAGCCGACCGCCGGAGGATCTCCGCCTCCCCGGCGGCGCGCATGACCTCCACCGGCACATCCGTCCGCCCGGTCATCAGCTCCACCTGCCGCACCGCCTGATGCAGCAACATCCCGAACCCGCCCACCACGGTCCCGCCCCCGGCCCGCACGGCCGCCGCCGCGCGCGTCGGCCAGGGCGCGTAGACGACGTCGAAGAGCGCGGGCACCCCCGCGAGCCGGTCGGCGAAGACGTCGGCCGCCCCGCTGGGCAGGGTCGAGACCACCAGATCCACCCCGGTCAGGGCGTCGAGCTTGTCGAACGTCTCCACCGCCAGCGCCACGCCCAGCCGCTCGGCCACCCCGGCCGTCTCCCCCGCCCTGGACGGCTCACGCACCAGCAGGGTCGCCGAGAACAGCCCCAGGTCCCGCAGCGCCGCCAGCGCGGAGGCCGCCGTGGCGCCGCCGCCCAGCACGGTCGCCGAGCGCGGCGCCGGCACCCCCGCCTCGGCCAGCGCCCGCACGATGCCGCAGACGTCGGTGTTGTCGCCGTGGCCCTTCCCGTCGCGGAACACCACGGTGTTGGCCCCGCCGACCTCGACGGCCAGCTCGGACACGGTGTCGAGCAGGGGCAGCACGGCCCGCTTGAGCGGCATGGTGAGCGAGAGCCCCGCCCAGGCGTCCTCGTCACCGGCCACGTCGCGGCGCGGCGCACCTCCGGCGGCCACCTGCCCGCGCACGGGCACGAGCTCCGCCAGCAATCCGGGCAACCGCGCCTCGTCGCACTCCAGGGCCTCATAACGCCAGCCGTCGAGGCCCATCGCCCGATAGGCGGCCCGGTGCAGGTAAGGCGAGAGCGAATGGCCGATGGGTGACCCCATCACGGCAGCGCGCATCCCCACTCCTTCCGAACGACAGAAACCTTATCGCCAACGCGCGACCACGCGGCGGGCCGCAACGCGCCTCACGGCGAGAGGGCGAAGCCGCACAGAAAGAAGGGTCGCCGCGCACGGAAACGGTGTCAGGCGGGCCTGAAGCCCGCCTGACGATCAGCCCCCGTTGCGTTCGTACTCGGCCAGCAGCGCCTGGCGTTCGGCATCCGTGGTGGCGAACTTGGTGACCGGGCTCTTGGGGTCGGTGGCGACGAAAAAGAGCCAGCTGCCCTTCGCCGGGTTCAGCGCCGCCTCGATGGCGTGGTCACCCGGGTTGGCGATCGGCCCCGGCGGCAGGCCGATGCGCTCGTACGTGTTGTACGGATGCTTGATGTGCGTCTCCGCGAAGGTGGCCGCGGTGCCGTACTTGTTCAGCGCGTACATCACCGTGCTGTCCATCGCCAGCTTCATCTCGGGCTCGTGGGTGAGCCGGTTGTAGATGACGCGGGAGATCTTCGGCATGTCCTCGTGCCGGCCGGCCTCCGCCTGGATGATGCTGGCGATGACGATGATGTCGTGCGGCGTGCGGCCGAGCTCCTTGGCGCCGGCTTCGAGGTCGGTCCGCTCGGCCGTCTGGTTGAAGCGCTTGACCATGGCCGCCAGCATCTGCGACGGCGTGGTCTTCGGCTGGAACTCGTACGTGGCGGGGAAGGCGTACCCCTCCAGCTTGCCCTTGGCGTAGGGCGGCAGGTCGAGCTCGCCGACATCCTTGGCCGCTGCGGTGAACTCCTTGATCGGCTTCTTGGTCTCCTTGGCCAGCGTGGTCAGGGTGTCGGACAGCCGCAGGCCTTCCTTGATCGTCACCGTCTCCAGCAGGCGGTTGTTCGGGACGAGCTGCGCCACCGCGGCGGCGGCCGACATGTTCTTGCGCAGCTGGTACTCGCCGGGCTGCAGCTTGTCGCTCATGTTCGCGTTCGCGATGGCGTTGGTGAACGCCTTGGCGCTCGCCACGACCCCCTGCCGCTCCAGCTCCAGCGCCACGTCCGAGGCGCTCTGGCCGTCCTTGATCTCCACGACGACCTCGCCGCTGCCCTGACCGCTGTAGTCGTCGGGCACGAGCGCGTCGCTGAGCCAGAGATAGCCGTAGTAGCCGCCACCGCCGATGATGCCCGCCAGCACGACGAAGGCGAGCAGCGGCGCCATGAACCCGCCCCGGTTGCGGCGCCTGCGCCGCCGGCGCCCGTTGCCGCGCTTGGCGGAGCCACGCGTGCGGCGCCGGGGCCGACCTTCGTCGTCCTCGGCGCCGAGCAGAGTGTTCAGATCGAGATCGCTCATAGATGCGCTGGCCAATCTCCCGGTACGGCCGGCCAGGCGTCGAGCGGAGCTGCCGAACCGGCTGGAGTAACCGAGCGGAACTGGGGGAACCGCTGGGCAGGCTTTGACGACCAGCGGAGATCACTCTGGGTAGCCATGCTAGCGGACCAGAAGAGGACGAATGCCCCGTTTTGGGGTTTTCGTGCGAGGACAGAGGGGGTCCTGTCGAACATCAGCCCGTCCCGAGGTTCTTGTTCAACTCTTCCCGGTATCTCACGAACTCGCTCTCTTTGTTGGTGAATTTGGTGATTCTATGCGCCGGATCCGTCGTCACAAACCAGTGCCAATCGCCCTCTGCGGGGTTCAGGGCTGCTATCAGCGCCTTCTCTCCAGGATTGGCGATCGGTCCAGGAGGCAGCCCTTTGCGGCGGTAGGTGTTGAAGGGAGAGTTGACTTTGGTGTCGCTCTCCGTGACTTTGATGGTCCGGCGATTCTGCGCGTACAGCACCGTGCTGTCGATCTCCAGCGGGGTGCCCTTCGCCAGGCGGTTGTAGATCACCCGGGAGATCTTCGGGTAGTCCTCGTCGGTCCCGCCCTCAGCCTGGATCATGCTGGCCACGGTGACGGCCTGCAGCGGCGTCAGGTTCACCCGGGCGGCCTGCTCCTCCAGGCCCACCTGCCGGGCCGCGGCGTGGAAGCGCTCGGCCATCGCCGCCAGCACGTCCACGGCCGTGTCCCCCGGCTCGATCTCGTAGGTGGCGGGGAACAGGAACCCCTCCAGGCCCTGGGCGTATTTGGGCAGCCCGACGAGAGCCCGGTCGACGCCCTGCAACTCCTTGAGCGCCAGCCCGGTCTGCTGGGCGACGCGGCGCAGCACCTCGCTCACTCGCATGCCCTCGGGCAGCGTGACCCGCCGCACGACCCTGGAGGCGGGCGCGAGCAGCAGGTCGAGCGCCGCTCCCGCCGCCATGCCCTTGCGCAGCCGGTAGTGCCCCGGCCGCAGCCGGTCGCTCAGCGCCCGGTCCTCGGCCACGTTCACGAAGGACTGCGCGCTGGCCACCACCCCGGCGTCGGCCAGCGCGGAGCCGATGGCGGCCGCGCTGGAGCCGGGAACGATGCGCACGGTCACCGCGCCGTTGCCCGGCCCGTCGTAGTCGTCGGGACTGAGGTACGGCTTGAGCACCGCGATCGCCCCGCCGCCCAGAGCCAGCAGCCCGGCGACCAGCCCGGCCGAGAGCAATCCGGCCTTACGCATGGCCCGCCCACGCTGCGCGGGCACCGCGACGACCTCCGCATCGCCGGCGTCACCAGCCCCGTGTGAGCCTCCGGCACCACCAGCCCGGTCCGGGCCTCCGGCGTCAGCCAGGTCCGAACCTCCCGCACCACCAGCCTGGTGCGGGTCGTCGGCACCATCAGCCTGGTGCGGGCCTCCAGCGCCACCAACTCGGTGCGGGTCTTCGGCGCCACCAGCGCCCAGAGTGTCACCGGTGCCAAGGACGCCGTCCGAGCCGGCACCCGCAGCACCCCCGGCATCAGCGGCGGCGCCATCCCCGGCAGCACCGGTCACAGCGTCGACGTCACCCGTGTCCGCGCCGTCCTCGGAACGGAACGGGATCACGTCGCCGAGGTCGTCCCCGTCTTCGGGTGGAGTGCCGTTCACGACGCAGGTCCGTCGGCCGCTGTAGGCGGTTCGACGGGCCTGCCCGGTGGTCTTTCCGTGGCACGCTCGTTGTCGAGCGCGTCCTGCAGCAGCACGACCGCGGCCGCCTGGTCGACGACACCCCGCTGCTTCTTGGCCTTGACGCCGCTGGCCCGCAGCCCGTGCTGGGCGGCCACCGTGGTCAGCCGCTCGTCGAAGAGCCGTACGGGCGTCGGCGCGAGCCGGGCCGCGAGGGCGACGGCGAAGTCACGCGCCAGCGCGGCCGCCGGCCCCTCACGCCCGGACAGCGACCTGGGCAGCCCGACCACGACCTCGATCGCCTCGTGCTCATCGACGATCGCGGCGATGCGGGCGAGGTCGCCCTTGCCGCGCCTGACGGTCTCGACCGGCGTGGCCAGCATCCCCGAGGGGTCACTGCGGGCCACGCCGACGCGTACGGAGCCGACGTCGACGCCGATCCGTGAGCCGAACCTCATGTCAGCCGCGCTGGCCGGTGATCTGGTCGGCGATGGTCTGGTCGACCACGCGCAGCGCGTCGCCGATCGCCTCCGGCCGTGTGCCGCCACCCTGCGCGACATCGTCCTTGCCGCCACCGCCACCCCCAAGAGCCTTGGCGGCGACGCCGACCAGTTGCCCGGCCTTGAGCCCGCGCTCGCGTCCCGCCTCGTTGACCGTGGCAACGACCACGGGCCGGTCGGAGGGGGCACCGGCGATCACGATGACCGCCGGCCGGTCAGCCGGGATTCTGCCACGCACGTCAAGCGCGAGCTTACGCAGGTCGTCGGCGCCGGTGCCATCAGGCGCGCGGTGTGTCACGACGGAGACTCCGTGCAGGTCACGAGCCTGGGTCGCCAGGTCGCCGGCCACCAGGAGCACCTGCGCCGAGCGAACCTTCTCCAGCTCCTTCTCCGCCGTGCGCAGCCGGGTGACGATGCCCTCGATGCGCTCGGGCAGCTCCTCGCGGCGCGCCTTGAGCTGCTCGGTGAGCTGCGCCACCAGCACGCTCTCGCGGGCCAGGAAGCGGAAGGCGTCGATGCCGACGAGCGCCTCGACGCGGCGCACGCCCGCGCCGACCGACTGCTCGCCCAGCACCTTGACCAGGCCGAGCTGGCCGGAGCTGTGGACGTGGGTGCCGCCGCACAACTCGCGGGAGTAGTCGCCGATCTCGACCACGCGGACCTCGTCGCCGTACTTCTCGCCGAACATGGCCAGCGCGCCCATCGCCCTGGCCTCCGCCTGCGAGGTGTAGAAGGCGTTGACCTTGAGGTCGTTGATGAGGATGGCGTTGACCTCGTCCTCGACGTCACGCAGCACGCTCGGCGGCACGGCTCCCGCCGCGGTGAAGTCGAAGCGGAAGCGGCCGGGGGAGTTTTCCGAGCCGGCCTGGGCCGCCGTCTCGCCCAGCGCGTTCTTGAAGCCGCGGTGCACGAGGTGGGTGGCGCTGTGGCTGCGCGAGATCGCGCGGCGGCGCTCCAGATCGATCTCCGCCTGCGCGTCCTCGCCGACCTTGAGCTCGCCGCTGCGGATCTTGCCGCGGTGCACGACGAGGCCCGCGAGCGGCGACTGCACGTCGGTGATCTCCACCTCGGCGCCGCTGGTGCGGATCACGCCCTGGTCGGCGAGCTGGCCACCGCCCTCGGCGTAGAACGGCGTGCGCGCGAGCACGACCTCCACGGTCGTGCCGGCGCCCACCGCGGGCACGGGCACGCCGTCGACGAGGATGGCGACGATGCTGGTGTCGGCCTCGGTCTGGTCGTAGCCCAGGAACTCGATCTTGCCCGCCGTCTCCAGCAACTGCCCGAAGACGGAAATGTCGGCGTTGCCGGTCTTCTTCGCCGCCGCGTCCGCCTTGGCCCGCTGCCGCTGCTCCTTCATGAGGCGGCGGAAGCCCTCCTCGTCGACCGTGAGCCCGTGCTCGGACGCCATCTCCAGCGTCAGGTCGATCGGGAAGCCGTAGGTGTCGTGGAGCTGGAAGGCCTGGTCGCCGGAGAGCGTGGACGCGGACTTGCGCTTGGTCTCCTCGACGGCCACGTCGAAGATCGCGGTGCCGGTGCGGAGCGTGCCCAGGAAGCTCGTCTCCTCCGCGTCCACGACCGCGTGGATCTGCGGCGCGTCGTTCTTGAGCTCGGGGTACTGCTCGCCCATCACGTTGATCGCGACTTCGGTCAGCTCGTGCATGTAGCGCTCGTCGCCGGAGCCGAGCAGCCGCAGGTTGCGCACGGACCGGCGCAGGATGCGGCGCAGCACGTAGCCGCGGCCCTCGTTGCCGGGCATGACGCCGTCGGCGACCAGCATGGTGCCGGTGCGGACGTGGTCGGCGATCACCCGCAGGCTGACGTCGGCGCGGTGGTCGCGCCCGTAGCGGGTCTTGGTGAGCTCGGCCGCCTTGTCGAGGATCTTGTAGGTGGTGTCGATCTCGTAGAGGTTGTCGACGCCCTGCAGGATCGTCGCCATGCGCTCCAGGCCCATGCCGGTGTCGATGTTCTTGGCCGGCAGCTCGCCCGCCACGTCAAAGTCGATCTTGCTGCGGACCTGGCTGAGCTGATACTGCATGAAGACGAGGTTCCACACCTCGAGGTAGCGGTCCTCGTCGGCGACGGGCCCGCCCTCCTTGCCGTATTCGGCACCGCGGTCGTAGTAGATCTCCGAGCAGGGGCCGCCGGGACCGGCCACGCCCATGTGCCAGTAGTTGTCCTCCAGGCCGCGGCGCTGGATGCGCTCGTCGGGCACGCCGACGCGGTTGCGCCAGATGTCGTACGCCTCGTCGTCGTCGTGATAGACGGTCGCCCAGAGCCGATCCTCGGGAAAGCCGAAACCTCCGTCGGACTCCGACTTGGTGAGCAGCTCCCACGCGAACGGGATCACTTCGGCCTTGAAGTAGTCACCGAAGGAGAAGTTGCCCAGCATCTGGAAGAACGTGGCATGCCGCGTGGTCTTGCCGACCTCTTCGATGTCGGGGGTGCGCACACACTTCTGCGCAGTGGCCAGCCGGGACGCCGGAGGCTTGCGCTGCCCCAGGAAGTACGGCTTGAACGGCACCATACCGGCAGGAACGAGGAGCAGCGTGGGGTCCTCAGCGATCAGGCTGGCCGAGGGCACTACCTTGTGCCCACGCTCCTCGAAGAAGCGCAGGAAGCGGCGGGCTATCTCTGCCGACTCCATCTTGGCCATCCTTTGCGTTAGTGGTTGTCTTCAGCGTTGCCGAGCTCGAAGCGCGCCCGCAACTGTGTTTCGCGCTCGGCGGCCTCGCCGAGCGCGTCGGAAGTAAAGTCTCTCACCTGCCGGAGCATCCCCGCCGCGCCCTGGGCGGTCCTGCGGGCGACATGGTCGGGGTGCAGCGCCTGCAACCTGCGCATCACCCAGAAGGCGAGGAACGCGCCGAGCGACAGGTAGAACAGCCTTCTGATCATCGCGCCCGCCTCGGCCGCACGGTCTTGGGCCTGGACGGCCGGCGGGCCTCGATGGCGCGGCGCACGCCGTAGCCGAGCGACGACACCTTGATCAGCGGCCCGGTGAACATGGTCTGCGTGACCGCGCTCAGCTTGGCGGCGTGCCCGCTGACCTGCTTGACGTCCTTGGCGATGGCCTCGACGGCGATCAGCTGCCTGTTGGTCTCGTTGACCGTGACGCTCATGTCGTCGAGCAGCGGCGTCAGGCGGTCGTTCAGCTCGGAGACCGCCTTGCTGGTCTCGGTGAGCAGCCGGGCCAGCTTGACGAGCACCATGGACAGAACGCAGACCAGGACCACCCAGCCCGTGGCAGCGATCAACCCCGCGACCTCTCCAGCGGTAAGCATCCGCGCATCTCCCTCGTAAGCTGGGCCGGAACGGCATGACCCTATCGCGTTCGAGTGACAACATTAGTGAGGAAGCCGGGCACGATGAGGCCGCCACGACGGCTCCTGGCACTTCCGTGACCGCCTTCATCAGGGCGGCACCCGTGAAAAAGCGCGGTGTCAGGCGCCGCGCAGGAAGTCGCGGATCCTGGCCCATCGGTCGGCCACCGGAGCCTCCGCCCCGTGCCGCGTCGGCTCGTAGTAGCGCCGCTCGCGCACCTGCTCGGGCGCGTAGTCCTGGCGCACCAGCCCATGGTCGAAGTCGTGCGGGTATTTGTAGCCGTCGCCGTGCCCGAGCTTGGCCGCCCCCGGATAGTGGCCGTCGCGCAGATGGCCGGGCACCTGCCCGATCAGCCCGCGCCGCACGTCGCCGATGGCCGCCCCGATGGCCTTGACCACGGCGTTGGACTTGGGGGCCATGGCGCAGTGGATGACCGCGTGCGCGAGGTTGATCTGCCCCTCCGGCAGCCCGATGAGCTGCACCGCCTGCGCGGCGGCGACCGCCGTCTGCAGGCACGCGGGGTCGGCCATGCCGACGTCCTCGGAGGCGAAGATGACGATGCGGCGGGCGATGAAGCGCGGGTCCTCCCCCGCCTCGATCATGCGGGCGAGGTAGTGGAGTGCCGCGTCGGCGTCGGATCCGCGCATCGACTTGATGAACGCGCTGATCACGTCGTAGTGCTGGTCGCCCTGCCGGTCGTAGCGCACGGCGGCCTTGTCGACGGCCTTCTCCACCACCTCGACGGTGATGTCGTCGGCCAGCAGCGCGGCCGCCTCCAGGTAGGTCAGCGATCTGCGCGCGTCGCCGCCCGCGAGGCGTACGAGATGCTCCGATGCCTCGGCGGCGAGCGTGGCGCGCTCGCCCAGGCCACGCGGGTCGGACACGGCCCGCCGCAACACCGCGCGGACGTCGTCGTCGGACAAGGACTCCAGCGTGAGCAGCAGCGAGCGCGACAACAGCGGCGAGATGACCGAGAAGAACGGGTTTTCGGTGGTGGCGCCGATGAAGGTGACCCAGCGGTTCTCCACGGCGGGCAGCAGCGCGTCCTGCTGGGCCTTGTTGAAGCGGTGCACCTCGTCCACGAACAGCACCGTCTGCCGGCCGGACATGCCCAGCTCACGCCGGGCGCCCTCGATGGCGGCCCGCACGTCCTTGACTCCGGCCGAGACGGCGGAGATCTCGACGAAACGGCGCTCGGTGACGTTGGAGACGACGTAGGCGAGGGTGGTCTTGCCGGTGCCCGGCGGCCCCCACAGGAACAACGACATGGGCGCCTCGCTCTCGACCAGGCGCCGCAGCGGGGTGCCGGGGCCGAGCAGGTGCCGCTGGCCGATCACCTCGTCGAGCGTGCGCGGGCGCATCCGCACCGCGAGGGGCTGCGGGGTGGCCTCCTCAGCCGCCGAGTCGAACAGGCTATCCACACCGCGAGATTACATGCCCCACACGGCCCTCGCGCCGGAGTCGCCCGCCTGGAAGACGAAGTAGGCGGCCACCGCGGCCACCGCGAGCGTCAGCCCCGACAGGGTCAGCGTCACGGGACGGCCGAACCGGTCGCCGCCGACCGACGCGCGGGCCGGGCGGGTGGCGACCACGAGCAGCACGGCCGCCACGGCGAGCCCGAGCACCGACAGCAGCAGCGGGGTGGCGAAGCTCTCGTGGGTGGAGATGCGGGTTCCGAGCTCGCCGTCCACGGTGGCGAAGCGGGCCACCTTGAGGCTCTCGCCGCTCTGCTTGGCCGCGAACACCGACACGGGCGCGGCCAGGGAGAGCAGGACCACCGCCCACGCCAGGTACGTACGCCAGCGGGGCAGCAGCGCGTAGACCGCCGCGACGGCGACGAGCAGCGGGGTCAGCACCACGGCGAAGTGGATGATCAGCGCATGGGCCGGCAGGCCCAGGATCTGGTCGAACATGGGGTCTCCTTAGTGCTCATTTCAACTACGCTTCCGGGCACCATAAGGTTCGCGACCCCTTCGACCACACTCGGCAGGCTTTTCCACTTACGTCCGGCACATCACGAAGGCCGGTAGCATGCGCGGAGTTGTTTGGTCATGAGTCGGCAAAATGAAGGAGAAGCGGTGAGCGGCGAAGACCGCCAGAGCGAGCTGGCGCGCGAGCACAAGGAGCGGCAGGAGAAGCGCGCGGCCGAACAGACCTCCAAGGGGAGGCGCAACACCTTCATCGGCGCGGGCGTGGCCGTGGTCGTGGTCGCCGGCGGCATCTTCGCGGCGACCACCCTGGTGGGCAACGACGGCAACAAGACGGCCTCGGCGGCGAGCACGCCCTCGGCCTCCGCCTCGGCCTCCACGTCCCCGGGGCCGACGGAGCTCCCGACCACCACGCCCAAGAAGCCGGGCTCGATCTCCTGCACCTACAAGCGTGACAATTCGGTTCCCCACAAGTACGTGGGGCTGCCCGGCAAGAAGCCCAACATGAAGCTCAGCACGATGACCGTGAGCACGAACCACGGCGACGTCGTCATCGAGGTCGACCCGAACTCCAGCCCGTGCTCGGTCAACTCGATGTCGTTCCTGGCCAAGAAGGGCTTCTACAACGACACCAAGTGCCACCGGCTGGTGACGCCGGAGACGGCCGGGCTGTTCCTGCTGCAGTGCGGCGACCCGCAGGCCAAGGCCGACGGCAAGAACCCCACGGACGGCCAGGGCAACGCGGGCTACGTGTTCGGCGACGAGGCCGTCGGCGTCGTCCCCTACACCAAGGGCGTGGTGTTCCTGACGCAGCCGACGGACGCGGCCGGGCAGAACAGCAGCCAGTTCGCCATCTCGTTGTCGGACGAGAACGCCCAGCTGGAGCCGCAGTACTCGGTGCTGGGCATCGTGAAGTCCGGCCTGGACATCATCGAGAAGGTCGCCAAGGACGGCGTCCTGGTCAACCCCGACGACATCACGGGCGACGGCGGGTCCACCGCGCCGAAGAACCCGATCATCATCAAGAAGGTCACGGTCAAGTAAGCGCGTACGAAAAACGGCAGGCACCGCGGTGCCTGCCGTTTTTTCGTGCGTCCTACACCTCGGCCTTCGGCTTGGCGTCGACGCCCGCCTCCTTGCGCTGCTCCGGCGTGATCGCCGTGGGCGCGGCGGTGAGCGGATCGAACCCGGAGGCCGTCTTCGGGAACGCGATCACGTCACGGATCGAGTCGCCGCCCGACAACAACATGCAGATCCGGTCCCAGCCGTAGGCGATGCCTCCGTGCGGCGGGGGGCCGTACTTGAACGCCTCCAGCAGGAAGCCGAACTTGCTCTCGGCCTCCTCCTTGGAGATGCCCAGCACGTCGAAGACGCGCTGCTGCATCTCGGCCCGGTGGATACGGATCGAGCCGCCGCCGATCTCCATGCCGTTGCAGACCATGTCGTAGGCGTAGGCCAGGGCCTCGTCCGGCTTGTCCTGGAAGTTGTCGGCCCACTCCGGCTTGGGGCCGGTGAACGGGTGGTGCACGGCCGTCCAGCCGCCCTCGCCGTCCTCCTCGAACATGGGCGCGTCCACGACCCACAGGAACGACCACAACGACTCGTCGATCAGGCCGCAGCGGCGGCCGATCTCCAGCCGGGCCGCGCCGAGCAGGTCGCGCGAGGCGCTCCTGGCGCCGGCCGCGAAGAAGATCGCGTCGCCCGGCTCGGCTCCGACCTGCGCGGCGAGCCCGGAGAGCTCCTCCTGTGACAGGTTCTTCGCCACCGGGCCGCCGAGCGTGCCGTCCTCCTGGACGAGCACGTAGGCCAGGCCCTTGGCGCCGCGCGAGCGGGCCCAGTCCTGCCAGCCGTCGAGCTCCTTGCGGGTCTGCGAGGCTCCGCCGGGCATGACGACGGCGCCGACGTAGTCGGCCTGGAAGACGCGGAAGGGCGTGCTCGCGAAGTAGCCGGTCATCTCGACGAGCTCCTGGCCGAAGCGCAGGTCGGGCTTGTCGGAGCCGTAGCGGGCCATCGCGTCGGCGTAGGTCATGCGCGGCAGCGGCAGCGGCAGCTCGTAGCCGGCGATCTCCCGCCACAGCCGGCCGATCAGCTTCTCGCCGACCTCGATGACGTCCTCCTGGTCGACGAAGGACATCTCGACGTCGATCTGGGTGAACTCCGGCTGCCTGTCGGCCCGCAGGTCCTCGTCGCGGTAGCACTTGGCGAGCTGGTAGTAGCGCTCCAGGCCGGCCACCTGCAGGAGCTGCTTGAAGAGCTGCGGCGACTGCGGCAGGGCGTACCAGTTGCCCGGCTGCAGGCGGACGGGCACCAGGAAGTCGCGCGCGCCCTCCGGCGTGGAACGGGTCAGGGTGGGCGTCTCGACGTAGACGAAGCCGAGCTCGTGCATCACCTCGTTGGCCAGGTAGGTGGCCTTGGAGCGGGTGCGCATCGCGCTCGCCACCTGCTGGCGGCGGATGTCGAGGTAGCGGTACTTCAGCCGCGCCTCCTCCGACACCCCCACGTTGCCCTCGATCGGGAACGGCAGCGGCGCCGACTCGCTCAGCACCTCGACCCGATCGGCCACGACCTCGATCGCGCCGGTGGGCAGGTCGGGGTTCGCGTTGCCCTCGGGGCGCACCCGGACCTGGCCGACGACCTGCACGCAGTATTCGGCGCGCAGGTCGTGGGCGTGGTCCTCCTCGCGGAAGACCACCTGCGCCGAGCCGGAGGCGTCACGCAGGTCGATGAAGACGACGCCGCCGTGGTCGCGGCGGCGGGCCACCCATCCCGCGAGCGTCACCTGCTGGCCGGCATGCTCCTCGCGGAGCGACCCGGCCGTATGCGTGCGGATCACTGCACATTCCTCTCGTACGGATAGGGAAGGGGCGGCAGCGGCCCTGACGCGCCGATCACTGCACTTTCCCCTTCAAGAAGTCGACGACCTGAGCCAGCGGGACCTGGGTCTGCTCGGCGGTGGTCAGGTCTTTCACTTGCACGGCCTCGGCCGCCAGGTCACGCTCGCCCAGGATCAGCGCGAACCGGGCGCCCGAGCGGTCGGCACCCTTCATCGCGCCCTTGAGCCCCTTGCCGCCGTAGGACATGTCGGCGCTGACGCCCGCCTCGCGCAGCCCGGCGATGAGCAGGAACATCCGGCGGCGGGCTTCGTCACCCAGCGGGACACCGTACACCTGGACACGCGGCTGCGCGTCCTCGTCGATCAGACCCTCGGCCTCCATGGCCAGGAACGTCCGGTCGACGCCGAGCGCCCACCCCACGCCCGACAGCGGGGGGCCGTCGAGCATCTCGCTGAGCCCGTCGTAGCGTCCGCCGCCGCCGACCGCCGACTGCGAGCCGAGCCCGTCGTGCACGAACTCGAACGTGGTGCGGGTGTAGTAGTCGAGCCCGCGGACCAGTCGGGGATCGTCCTCGAACGCGACGCCGGCGGCGGTCAGCAGGGCCCGGACCTCCTCGTGGTAGGCCTTGCAGGCCGCGCACAGGTGGTCGACCACCAGCGGGGCGCCGGCGAGCTGGGCCTGGACCTCGGGCCGCTTGTCGTCGAGCACGCGCAGCGGGTTGATCTCGATGCGCGCCCTGGTGTCCTCGTCGAGGTCGAGCCCGCGCAGGAACTCCTGCAGCGCGGTGCGGTAGGCGGGACGGCACGTCCTGTCGCCGAGCGTGTTGAGCAGCAGGCGCACGCCCTTGAGCCCGAGCGAGGCGAAGCCACGGGCGCCCAGCAGGATCATCTCGGCGTCGAGCGCCGGCTCCTCGGAGCCGAGCGCCTCGGCTCCGACCTGCCAGAAGTGGCGGTAGCGGCCCTTCTGGGAACGCTCGTAGCGGAACTGGCTGCCGGAATACCACAACTTCACCGGGAGCTGGCCGATGTGCAGGTTGTGCTGGAGCACCGCGCGCACGACCGAGGCCGTGCCCTCGGGGCGCAGCGTGAGGGAGCGGCCCGCCTTGTCGGGGAAGGTGTACATCTCCTTGGAGACGATGTCGGTCGACTCGCCTACGCCCCTGGCGAACAACTGTGTGTCCTCGAAGACAGGCGTCTCGATGTAGCCGTAGCCCGCCAGGCGCAGCGGCTCGGCGAGCGCCTCGCGCACGGCGAGAACCCGCTCGGAGCGGGGCGGCAGCCAGTCGAAGGTGCCTTTCGGTGCTTGGAAGCTCATTAGATCCCTCGTGTGGGACCGGCGTGCGGCGCTGCTTCCTTCAAGTATGGGTTGGTCGAGCGCTCGCGGCCGATCGTGGTCTGTGGTCCGTGGCCCGGCAGGACGACCGTATCGTCAGGCAGCGGCAGACACTTGGTAGCCAGGCTGCGCAGGATGGTCGGGTAGTCGCCCCCGGGAAGGTCGGTGCGTCCGATGGAGCCGGCGAACAGCAGGTCACCCGCGAACATGATCTCGTCGCCGGGCAGCCGGAAGGTCACCGACCCCTTGGTATGGCCGGGCGTGTGATCGACCACGAGCTCGAGGCCCGCCAGCGGGAGCACGGCGCCGTCGGACAGCTCGCGCACGTCGTCGGGCTCGCTCAGCGTCAGACCGGCGAACATCGAGGCGCTGGCGCCGGACCAGCCGGCGGCCGGGTCGGACAGCAGGTGGCGGTCGTCGGGGTGGATCCACGCGGGCACGTCGCGCGCGCCGCAGACCGGGGCGACCGACCAGACGTGGTCGAGGTGGCCGTGGGTGAGCAGGACCGCGACGGGCTTGAGCCGGTGCTCGCGCAGCAGCTCGTCGACGCCTTCCGTGGCGTCCTGGCCCGGATCGACGATCACGCACTCCTCGCCGGGGGCAGGCGCGACAACGTAACAATTGGTCTGGAAGGCCCCTGCGGGGAAGCCGGCGATGAGCATCTGCCTCAGGTGATCTCGTCGAAAAGCCAATGGGAATGTAACCGAAGGGTACCGGTGCGGGTCGCCGGGCTGCGAATCATTACCCGTTGGCCGATACGATTCGCCCACCTCAGTTCGTTGACTATAGGAGGCAAAGCGGTGACCACGGGGAAGGACCGGCAGAAGCAACTGGCGCGCGAGCACCATGAGCGGCAGATGCAGCGCCGCATCGAGCGCGAGCAGAAGGCCAAGCGTACGGCGATCATCGGCTCCACCGTGGGCGTGGTCATCGTCGTCGGTGGCATCGTGGCCGCGGTGGCACTGCTGGGAGGCAACGACACGTCCACCGAGGCCGCGGCCTCGCCCACGGCGTCGGCGGCCGACACCGCCGCGGCGGAGCCGGCCGCGGGCCCGAAGCCGTTCGACGCGGCCACGGGCACCTGCGACTACGTCGCCGACGCGTCCGGCGGGCAGATCAAGGACGTCGGCACGCCGCCGACGAAGGTGAAGACGACGCCGGCCAAGAAGGCGATGACGTTCAAGACGAATGTGGGCGACATCGTGGTCGAGCTCGACAACGCCAAGGCGCCGTGCACGACCAACTCGCTGGAGTTCCTGGCCGGCAAGAAGTACTACAACGGCAGCAAGTGCCACCGTCTCGGCAGCGACAAGTTCCCCATGCTGCAGTGCGGCGACCCGACGGCCAAGGCCGACGGCAAGAGCCAGGACGGCTCTGGCGGCCCCGGCTACGTGATGGCCGAGGAGAACCTCGAAGGCGCCCAGTACAAGCGCGGCGTGATGGCCATGGCCAAGACGCAGGCGAAGGGCAGCACCGGGAGCCAGTTCTTCCTCGTTTTCGGAGACATCGGGCTCACCCCGGATTACACGCCGGTGGGTACGATCACCAAGGGGCTCGACATCCTGGACAAGGTCAACAAAGCGGGCATCATCGCCGACGCCGGAGGGGACGGGACCGGGGCGCCCAAGCAAACCGTCGAAATCAAAAGCGTGACAATCGCCGGCAAGAGCTGACGTAATACAAACTAGGGACGAAGTAGTCCCGAAGGGTCTGATGGATAGTGCGGGAGGACACGGTGAGCACCGACCCGTGGGGCCGGGTAGACGACGACGGCACCGTCTACGTGCGTACGGCTGAGGGAGAGCGAGCCGTCGGCTCCTGGCAGGCGGGTGAACCCGAGGAGGCACTGGCCTACTTCCATCGCAAGTACGACGAGCTGGCCGGGCAGGTGCAACTGCTCGAACAGCGCGTCAGGGGCACCGACCTGGCTCCGGCCCAGGCGGAGGCGAACATCGCCAAGCTGCGCGAGGCCGTCGCCGACGCCCACGCCATCGGCGACCTGGCCGCGCTGACGGCCCGGCTCGACGGCCTGACGGAGCTCGTCGGCCAGCGCCGCGAGGAGGTCAAGGCGGCTCGCGAGGTGGCGCGCGCGGAGGCCAGGACGATCAAGGAGCGCATCGTCGCCGAGGCGGAGCGCATCGCGGACGAGACCACCCACTGGAAGTCGGGCGGCGAGCGCCTGCGCCAGCTCGTCGAGGAGTGGAAGGCCGCCGACCGCATCGACCGGGTCACCGAGGCCTCGCTGTGGAAGCGCCTGTCGGCCGCCCGTACGGCGTTCGCCAAGCGCCGCAAGCAGTATTTCGCGGGGCTGGACGAGCAGCGCGAAGGCGTGCGCTCGGCCAAGGAGCGCATCGTCGCCGAGGCGGAGGCGATCTCCGACTCGACCGACTGGGCCACGACCGCGGCCGTCTACCGCGAGCTGATGCAGCAGTGGAAGACCGCGGGGCGCGCCTCGCGCGAGGCCGAGGACGAGCTCTGGGCCCGCTTCAAGGGCGCCCAGGACCAGTTCTTCCAGGCGCGTTCGGCGGTGTTCGCCGAGCGCGACGCGTCGCTGGCGGCCAACGCGGAGCTCAAGGAGGTGCTGCTGACGGAGGCCGAGAAGATCCTTCCGGTCACCGACGTGCGCACCGCCCGCGGCGCGCTGCGGCACATCCTGGAGCGCTGGGAGGCCGCCGGACCCGTGCCGCGCGAGCAGCGCGACCGGCTCGAAGGCGGGCTGCGCAAGGTCGACGAGGCCGTGCGCAAGGCCGAGGACGCCGAGTGGAAGCGCTCCAACCCCGAGGCCAGGGCGCGGGCGCAGAGCACGGTCGAGCAGCTCCGCACCTCCATCGCGCAGCTGGAGACGCGGTTGTCCAAGGCGCAGGCCGCCGGGCGCGCCAAGGACGTCAAGGAGACCGAGGAGGCGCTCATCGCCCGCCGCTCGTGGCTGGAGGAGGCCGAGCGCACGCTGGCCGAGTTCAGCTAGCCCCGGTGGAGGCGCGTCACCGCCTCCACCGGGCCGCATATCCCCTGCGCGGACCGGGGAGCGCGATCTAGGCTGACGGCATGGATCCCGTCAGCGTCGCGCGCGCCCTCGTCGAAGAGATGTTCCCTGGCGCCCTGTACGCCTTCGCCGGCGGCAGCGTGCTCACCGAGCACCGCACCAGCACCTCCGATCTCGACGTCGTCGTGGTGCTCGACGGGCTGGCCCGGCCCTACCGTGAGTCGTTGCGCTGGCGGGAGTGGCCGGTGGAGTTGTTCGTGCACAGCGAGACCAGCTTGCACGCCTATCTCGACAAGGACTTCGACCGGCGTCAGCCCAGCCTGGCCCGCATGTGCGCGGAGGGCGCGGTGCTGGCCGACCGCACCGGCGGGCGGGCCAGCGACCTGCAGGCCGCCCTCGGCGAGCGGTTGTCGGCCGGTCCCGGCGGCCTGACGAGCTCGCAGGCCGAGCGCGCCCGTTACGCCCTGTCCGATCTCCTGGACGACCTGGAGGGCGCCACGGACCCCGGCGAGCGCACGTTCATCCGCTGGCAGGTGGTGCAGGAGACGGCCAGGATGGCGCTCGGTGTGGGACGCCGGTGGCAGGGCAGCGGCAAGTGGCTGCTGCGCGAGCTGCGCGCGCACGATCCGGCGCTGGCCGAGGAGCTGCTGTCCGCGCACGACGACCCTGAACGCCTGGCCGTGGTCTCCTCGGGAGTCCTGGAGCGGGCGGGAGGGCGCCTCTGGGAGGGTTACCGGGCCGAGGGCGACCCCTTCCACCGGCCGCTGCGTCACGTGCCCTCTGGGGAGCTCTCGGGCGAAACGGCACAAAGCTCCGGCATGCGCAGGCTGGCCGCCATCAGCGGCGCGTCCACCGGATCCGACCGGCTCTGGATGGGCCAGACGCACGTCGCGCCCGCGACCCGCTCATCCGACCACCACCACGGGGCCTCCGAGACGGCCATCTACGTGGTCAGCGGCACGCCGTCGTTCGTGTTCCTGGCGGACGGCGAGGAGGTGCGGCTGGACACGGGGCCGGGCGACTACATCTTCGTGCCGCCGTACGTGCCGCACCGCGAGGAGAATCCGGACCCGTCGCGGGAGGCCGTCGTCGTGATCGCGCGCAGCACCCAGGAGGCCATCGTGGTGAACCTCCCCGACCTGCGGCCCCGCTGAGGCCGAGCTCCCGGCCCCGCCGGGGCCGGGAGGCTCAGGCGCCCGCGCCGCTGACGCGGTAGACGTCGAAGACGCCCTGGATGCTGCGCACGGCCTTGAGCACGTGCCCCAGGTGCTTCGGATCGCCCATCTCGAAGGTGAACTTGCTGATCGCCACCCGGTCGCGCGACGTGGTGACCGAGGCGCTCAGGATGTTGACGTGCTGGTCGGAGAGCGTCCGCGTGACGTCGGACAGCAGGCGCGGCCGGTCGAGCGCCTCGACCTGGATGGCCACCAGGAAGACGCTGTCGTCGCTCGGCGACCAGCTCACCTCGACCAGCCGGTCGGGCTGCGTCTTGAGCTGCTGGACGTTGGTGCAGTCGCCCCGGTGGACGGACACGCCGTGCCCCCGGGTGACGAATCCTACGATCTCGTCGCCCGGCACCGGGGTGCAGCACTTGGACAGGCGTACCCAGACGTCGGCGTCGCCCGCCACGACCACGCCCGCGCCGCCCCCGCCCCGGGGACGGCCGCGCGGCCGGGTGGGCAGCGAGGTCTCGGCGATGTCCTCTTCCGCGCTGTCGACGCCGCCGATCGAGGCGACGAGCTTCTGCACGACGGCCTGGGCCGCGATGTGGCCCTCCCCCACGGCCGCGTACAGCGCGGACACGTCGGGATAGCGCAGGTCGCGGGCCAGCGCCAGGAGCGTCTCGCCGGACATGAGCCGCTGCAGCGGCAGGCCCTGCTTGCGCATGGCCCGCCCGATGGCCTCCTTGCCGGCCTCGATCGCGGTCTCGCGGCGCTCCTTGGAGAACCACTGCCGGATCTTGTTGCGGGCCCGGCCGGACTTGACGAACTTCAGCCAGTCGCGCGACGGCCCGGCGTCGGGTGACTTGGAGGTGAAGATCTCGACCGTGTCGCCGTTGCCCAGCCGCGACTCCAGCGGCACCAGCCGGCCGTTGACCCGGGCGCCGATGCAGCGGTGACCCACCTCGGTGTGCACGGCGTAGGCGAAGTCGACCGGCGTGGCGCCCTCGGGCAGCGGGATGACCTGCCCCTTCGGCGTGAACACGTAGACCTCGGAGACCGACAGGTCGAAGCGCAGCGACTCCAGGAACTCGCCCGGGTCGGAGGTCTCCTTCTGCCAGTCGAGGAGCTGGCGCAGCCAGGCCATGTCGCTGCCGGGCTTGACCTTGCCCGTGGGGCCGGGGGCGCCGACCTCCTCTTTGTACTTCCAGTGCGCGGCCACGCCGTATTCGGCCCTGTGGTGCATGCCGTGGGTGCGGATCTGCAGCTCCACCGGCTTGCCCTCGGGGCCGATCACCGTGGTGTGCAGCGACTGGTACATGTTGAACTTGGGCATCGCTATGTAGTCTTTGAACCGCCCGGGCACCGGGTTCCACCGGGCGTGGATGGTGCCGAGCGCGGCATAGCAGTCGCGCACGCTGTCTACCAGCACGCGGATGCCCACCAGGTCGTAGATGTCGTCGAACGCCACGTCCCGCGCGATCATCTTCTGGTAGACCGAGTAGTAGTGCTTCGGCCGGCCCTTGACCACGGCGCGGATCTTCGCCTCGCGCAGGTCGCCGGAGACCTTCTCGATGACCTCCTGCAGGAACAGGTCGCGCCGCGGCGCCCGCTCCGACACCATGCGCGCGATCTCGTCGTAGCGCTTGGGGTAGAGCATGGCGAAGGCGAGGTCTTCGAGCTCCCACTTGATGGTGTTCATGCCCAGCCGGTGGGCCAGCGGCGCGAAGATCTCCAGCGTCTCGCGCGACTTCTGGTGCCTCTTGTGCTCGGGCAGGTAGCGCATGGTGCGCATGTTGTGCAGCCGGTCGGCCAGCTTGATGATCAGCACCCGGATGTCGCGCGACATGGCGACGACCATCTTGCGCACGGTCTCGGCCTGCGCCGCGTCGCCGAACTTGACCTTGTCGAGCTTGGTGACGCCGTCGACCAGGGACCCGATCGTGTCGCCGAAGTCGCCGCGCAACTCGTCGAGGCCGTAGGCGGTGTCCTCCACCGTGTCGTGCAGCAGCGCCGCGCAGAGCGTCTCGTCGTCGGTGCCGAGCTCGGCCAGGATGGTGGCCACGGCCAGCGGATGGGTGATGTACGGGTCGCCGGACTTTCGCTTCTGGTCGCGGTGGTGGTAGGCGGCGACGTCATAGGCGCGCTCGATCACGCGCAGGTCGGCCTTGGGATGGGTGGCTCGCACGGTCCGGAACAACGGCTCCAGCACCGGATTCATGGCCCCACCCCCAAACCGCCTTCGACGCACCGCCGGAACGCCGGGCGCCTCGGCATTGCCCGAGTCGGTTACGTCAGGCACGACCACATCACGGGGCACACAGACTCCTCACGCAATGGCTCCCTCCGCGATTGCTCCTCACGTCCGGGTCCAGATCCCCCAGTGTATCCAGGCGGCGAACCCGGACCGCCGGGGACCCGGCTCAGACGATCACGAGAGAGTGCAACTCCACTCCCGGCAACCGCTCACGTCCCTTGAGGAAGGCCAGCTCCATGAGCACGGCGATGCCGGCGACCTGGGCCCCGGCCCGCTCCACCAATTCCACGGCCGCCTTCGCGGTGCCCCCGGTGGCCAGCACGTCGTCGACGATGAGAACCCGGTCGCCAGGCGTGAAGGCGTCGCGGTGGACCTCGATCGTCGCGGAGCCGTACTCCAGATCGTAGGACTCCGCCCAGGTCGCGGCGGGCAGTTTCCCCTTCTTGCGCACCGGCACGAACCCGGCGGACGCCCGGTAGGCCACCGGCGCGGCGAGGATGAAGCCGCGGGCCTCGATGCCCACGATCTTGTCGACCTGCTGGAGCCCGGCCAGCGCCTCCACCACGGCGGCCATCGCGACCGGGTCGGCCAGGAGCGGGGTGATGTCCTTGAACACGACTCCCGGCTGGGGGTAGTCGGGGATGTCCCTGATCCGGTCAAGAATCAGAGCGCTCAGCTCACTCATGGGCGTTTCCTCGCATTTCTCCAGCTCCCGATGCGCCGGGCTCCATGATGGTGCATCCCGGCACCCCCTCGGACCGCCTCCGGCGCCGAGGGGCTCCAGGACCGAGCCCGGCCCTGGAGCCCCAGGATGGCCTGGACGCGTCTGAGAGCGCCTCCAAGCTTCGAACGTGCTCAACAGGCACTCTTTCCCCGCACCGGATCCGCCAGGGCGTCCTCAGACGTCTGTGCGGACGCGACGACGCCCCCGCCCCGGTGCGGGGCGAGGGCGTCGGCTGCGCACGGGGCCGGTCAGCCCTTGGCTACCGCCGCGCTTTTGGAGCTCTTGCTCTTGCCGGTCGAGGAGGCGAGCCTCCTGGCGATGGCCTGGTACTTCGGCTCGCGCTCCTTCAGCGTCACCAGCAGCGGCGTGGCCACGCACAGCGACGAGTAGGTGCCGACGAGCATGCCGACGAACAGGGCCAGCGACAGGTCCTTCAGCGTGCCCGCGCCGAGCAGCGTGGTGCCGATGAACAGGATCGCCGCCACCGGCAGGATCGCGACCAGCGAGGTGTTCAGCGATCTGATCAGCGTGTGGTTCAGCGCGTTGTTGGCCGCCATCGAGTACGTCTGCTTGGACGTGTGCCCCAGCTTGGCCGTGACTTCCTTGATCATGTCGAACACCACGACCGCGTCGTAGAGCGAATAACCGAGGATGGTCAGGAAGCCCAGCAGCGTCGCGGGCGTGACCTCGAAGCCCGACCAGGCGTAGATGCCGGCCGTGATGACGAGGTCGTGGATGAGCGCGACGATGGCCGCCAGCGCCATCTTCGGCTCGAACGCCATCGACAGGTACAAGATGATCGCGACCATGAACACGCCCAGGCCCAGCCAGGCCTTCTGGGACACCTCACCGCCCCAGGACGCGCCGATCGACTGGATGTCGACCTGGTTGGCGGGCACGTTGAAGTCCTTGGCGATGGCGGTCTGCACCTGGTTGAGTGTGGTCTCCGACAACGACTCGGTGGTGACCCGCCAGCGGCTGCCGGTCGTCTGCACGATCGGCTGGTGCACGCCCTCTTCGACGAAGGCGGTGCGGATCTGCTCGATGTTGGCGGCGGGCGCCTTGAAGGAGAAGACCGACCCGCCCGTGAACTCCACGCCCAGGTTGAGCCCGTTGAACAGCAGGCCCGCCAGCGAGATCGCGAGCAGCAAGCCGGAAAGGCTGTACCACAACTTCCACTTGCCGACGAAGTCGACGTCGATCTCGCCGCGGTAGAGGCGACGCCCCAATCCCATCTCAGGCCTCCTGCGGAGTGGTCGTGCGGCCGGCCGTGCTGCCGGTCTCGCTCATGCGCTCGGCGTCGAGACCGGACAGCGGATGCCCCTTGGCGAAGAACTTGACCCGCGCCAGCAAGGCGATGAACGGCTTGGTGAACATGAACACCACCACGATGTCGATCAGCGTGGTCAGGCCCATCGCGAACGCGAACCCGGCCACACCGCCCACCGCCAGGAAGTACAGCACGATCGCGGCGATGAACATGACGGCGTCGGCGATCAAAATCGTGCGCCGGGCGCGGACCCAGGCCACCTCGACCGCCGCGCGAAGCGACCGCCGCCCTTCCTTCATCTCATCACGTATACGTTCGAAGTACACGATGAAGGAGTCGGCGGTGATGCCGATGGAGACCACCAAGCCGATGATGTGCGGCAGTGACAACCGGAAGCCGGCGTTGTGGCCGAGGACGACCACGGCCGTGTACGTGATGATCGAGGCCACCACGAGGCTCAGCACCGCCACGATGCCCAGGCCGCGGTAGTAGAGCATCGAGTAGACGACCACGAGCGCGAGGCCGATGATGCCCGCGATGAGGCCGCCCTCAAGCTGGTCCTGGCCCAGGGTCGAGGAGACCGTGTCGATCGAGCTGCGGTTGAACTTCAGCGGCAGCGCGCCGTACTTGAGCTGCTCGGCCAGGTTGGTGGAGCTGATCTGGTCGAAGCCGCCGGTGATCTCGGCCCGGCCGCCGGGGATCGGGCTGATGATGTTGGGCGCGGTGATGACGACGCCGTCGAGCACGACCGCGACCTGGTTGCGCGGCTCCTGGGCGTTGTAGGCGGCCGTGGTGAGCTTGCTCCACTCGGCCGCGCCCTTGCTCTTGAAGTCGAGCTGGACGAGCCACTCGGTGGTGCCCTGGCGCACACCCGACGAGGCCGAGGCGATGTCGGTGCCGACCACCTTGGCGACGTCGAGCACGTACTTGTAGCTGCCGTCGGACTCACAGGCGGCGTACTGCTTGGCCGGGTCGTCCTGGACGCCCTGGCCGCGCTTCTGCGGGTCGGCGCAGTCGAGCTTGCTGAACTGGGCCAGCACCGCGGGATCGATGCCCTCGGTGTTGATGCCCGCGTTCGGGTCCGCAGGGGGCGCGCTCGCCTGGCCGGTGGGCGACGCCGACGGCGTGGCCTTGGCCTCCTGGCCCTTCTTGGTGTCCTGCTTCTGCCCGGTCTTCCCGGTCGACGGCTCGGTGGACGGCTGCGTCGACGACTGGGCCGACGCGGACGCGGCAGGCGTCGGCGCGGTCAGGGCCGACGACAGCGCCTTGCCGGTCGGAGAGGTGCTGGGCTGCGGCGCGGAAGCGGACGCCGACGGCTTGGCCGGCTGAGAGGCGGACGGCTTGGCCGGCTGGCTCGCGGAGGCCGACGGCGATCCGCTCGGCGTGGGCGCGTTGGTGGCCAGGTTTTGCGGGACCTGAGTGGCCGCGATGGCCAGCACCTGGCGGAATCGCAGCTCCGCGGTGGTGGCGACCAGCTTGATGGCCTCGCCCTGCCCGACGCCCGGGATGGAGATGATGATGTTGTCGCCTGACTTGGCGACCTCCGCGTCGGAAATGCCGTTGCCGTTGACTCGGTCGCGGATGATGTTGACCGCGCGGTCAAGGATCTCCTCGGGGGGAGCCGCGTTGTTCTGCGTCACCGGAGACAGAGTCACCGTCGTGCCGCCGGCGAGGTCGAGTCCCAGCTTCGGCGTGTACGCCTGCTGCAGGAACATCGTCCCGCCCAGGGCGAGGATGAGCGCCAGCAGCAGCAGGAGCGTACGCCCCGGTCGGCTGTGGCGGCTGGTCGATCGGGCCACTGGTCGTCAGTTCTTTCAGATAGAGGTTTGTCGCAGAGCTTAGTCAGGACTGCTTGGTGCTGGAGTCCTGGTCGCCGTTGCGGTCCACGGTGGCCTCGGACTCCTTCGTGCCCTCTTCGTCGTCGTGCGCGGCCGGCTCGTCGGCCACGATCGTGTCGCCGGGCGTGATGACCCGGCCGATCGCGGCCTTCACCCAGCGGGTCTCGATCCCTGGCGCCACCTCGAGGACCACGTCCTCATTGTCCACCGTGACCACGGTGGCGAACAGCCCCGTCGTGGTCATGACCCGCGCGCCCGGGGCCAGGGAGTTCTGCATCTTGACCGCTTCTTGCTGGCGCTTGCGCTGCGGGCGGATCAGCAGGAAGTAGAACACCACCACCAGAAGAATCAGCGGCAGGATACTTCCGAGTTGTCCCATGTCCATAAGGGGCGACCTTCCATTGTCGTACAAGAAGTTGACACCGGCCTCGCGCCGGAAATTCCGTGCGTTGCTTCGGGCCGCGCCGCTCAGCCCGTCAGCCTACACAGCCAGCCAAGCCACGGAGTGTAGGCGCTTGTTGCGAAACGCGGCAACGAGGCAGCGTTTCGGCGCGCGGGGAAGTTCCCAATTTGAAACGGTTGCAACCGTTCTGTAATCAGTCGAAAAGCGCGGCTCCGAAGGCGTCCGGAGGCGGCGTCATGCCGAGATGGTTCCACGCCGCCGCGGTCGCGACCCGGCCGCGCGGGGTCCTGGCCAGCAGACCTTGGCGTACGAGGAAGGGCTCGGCCACCACTTCGACGGTCTCCGGCTCCTCCCCCACGGCCACCGCGAGCGTCGACAACCCCACCGGCCCCCCGCCGAACTTCCGCAACAGCGCGCCGAGCACCGCCCGGTCGAGCCGGTCGAGCCCTTCGGGGTCGACTTCGTAAAGATTGAGCGCCGCTGAGGCGATGTCCCGGTTGATCAGCCCGTCGGCGCGCACGTCGGCGAAGTCCCGCACCCGCCGCAGCAGCCGGTTGGCGATGCGGGGCGTGCCCCTGGAGCGCCTGGCGATCTCGTGGGCGCCCTCGGGCGGCAGCGCGACGCCGAGCAGCCTGGCCGAGCGGTAGAGAACCTGTTCGAGCTCGCCGACGTCGTAGAAGTCCATGTGGGCGGTGAAGCCGAACCTGTCACGCAGCGGCGCCGGCAGCAGCCCGGCCCGGGTGGTGGCGCCGACGAGCGTGAACGACGCGATGTCGAGGGGGATGGCGGTGGCACCCGGACCCTTGCCGACGACGATGTCGACCCGGAAGTCCTCCATGGCGAGGTAGAGCATCTCCTCGGCGGGCCTGGCCATCCGGTGGATCTCGTCGATGAACAGCACCTCGCCCTCGGCCAGCGTCGACAGGATGGCCGCGAGGTCGCCGGCGCGCTCCAGGGCGGGGCCGGAGGTGATCCTGAGCGGGGCGTTGAGCTCGGCTGCGACGATCATGGCCAGGGTGGTCTTGCCGAGCCCTGGGGAGCCGCTCATCAGCACGTGGTCGGGCGGCCGCTGCCGCCGCATGGCGCTCTCCAGAACAAGGGACAACTGCTCGCGCACCCGGCCCTGGCCGATGAACTCGCTCAGCCGCTTGGGGCGCAGCGCCGCCTCGATCTGCAGCTCGTCGCCGCCGGCATCGGGCGACACAAGCTCCCGCTCAAACTCCACGCCGCCTCCCGCCCATCCCCGTCCGCGACCACGTCCTCGTCCGCACGGCCGGCTCGGCGCTACGAGCCGAGTCGCCGTTCACCGCAGTATCGGTGCCACCATAGGCGCCAATCGTCACATCCAAATCAGCACCACCGCGCGCACTGGCCGTCACGGCGGAATCGGGGTCACCGCAGGTGTCGGTCATCGGACGCTCAGCGATCGCAGTGCGGCCTTGAGGAGGGCGGCGATCTGCGGCTGCCGGCCCGCCACGAGATCGGCGTCGGCCTCGGGCTCCACCACGGCGATGGCCTCATCGGCGTCCTTGCTGGAGTAGCCCAGGCCCACCAGCCCGGAGTGGACCTGCTCGCGCCACACGGCCACCCGCCGCTCTCCGTTGAGCGCGGCGTTGACGGCCTCCTCCGGCGTGCCGAGCCGGTCCTTGAGCTCCAGCACGATGCGCTGGGCGCCTTTCTGCCCGATCCCCGGCACCTGGGTGAGCGCCTTGAGGTCGGCACTGGCCACCGCCACCCGCAGCGCGTTGGGCGTGTGCACGGCCAGCATCGCCAGTGCCAGCTTGGGCCCGACACCGCTGGCCGTCTGCAGCAGCTCGAACACGGCCCGCTCGTCGTCGGCGGCGAAACCGTACAGGGTGAGGGACTCCTCACGCACCACGAGCGACGTGGCCAGGCGCGCGGCCTCGCCCACCCGCAGCGTGGCGAGCGTGCCCGGGGTGCAGTGGGTGAGGATGCCGACACCGCCGACCTCGATCACGGCTCCGTCGGGAGCGACGGCCGCCACCTTGCCCGCCACTGACGCGATCACAGCCCGCCGTCCTTCCGCCGAACTCCCCTGGCCGGCACGCGGTCGCAGGCTCTCTCAGCCGCCCCGCCCGTCACCACCGGCACCTTCACAGCCCGACATCCTCTCGCACCAGCCGGTGCCGTCATGGCCGGAGGGACTTTCGGGGGGTGGCCTTGGCGACGGCTGCGGCGATGCGGTGCTGGGCGCCGCCACGCCAGACGTGGCAGATGGCCAGGGCGAGCGCGTCCGCCGCGTCGGCCGGCTTGGGCATCTCCGTCAGGCGGAGCAGGCGGGTGACCATGACGCCGATCTGCTTCTTGTCGGCGGTGCCGCTGCCGGTGATGGCGGCCTTGACCTCGGACGGCGTGTGCAGCGCCACGGGCAGGCCGCGCCTGGCCGCGCAGAGCATCGCGATGCCCGCCGCCTGGGCGGTGCCCATGACGGTGCGCACGTTGTGCTGGCTGAACACCCGCTCGACCGCGACCGCGTCGGGCCGGACGTCGTCGAGCCACTGCTCGATGCCCGCCTCGATGCCGACCAGCCGGGCGCCGAGCTCCTCGTCGGCTCCGGTGCGCACCACCCCGACGGCCACCATCGTCAGCGGCGCGCCCGGACGTCCTTCGACAGCTCCCAGGCCGCACCGGGTCAGCCCCGGATCGACGCCCAACACCCGCACCGGCATGCCCTCCCCGCGCCCCGCCGAACATCTGTTCGGCACGAGACTCTACTCCCGCCGACGTGGCCGCGCATCGCCAAAGGCCTTGTGTTGCGGGAAGTCCGGCTTTCTCTCGGTCGAGTACGACGGGTTCGGTCAGAAGTAGTCGAGCATGTACGGCTTGGCGGCGAAGACCGTGTCGAGGGCCTCGTCGTAGCGGTCGTCGCCGGACATGAGCCCGCTCAGCCGCAACGTGGCCGTGGGGATGCCGGCGTACAGGGCGGAGAAGCCGTTCAGGCTGAGGACGGCGCCCGGCTCACCGGCGGGCGTGGCCGTGCCCGAGCCGCCGGAGACCTCCAGGCGCCAGGTGCCGCCGCTCCCGAACGGATCGCCCACGGTGAGGACGGCGTCGCAGACGGCGTGCGACGGGAAGCCCCTGCGCTCCACCGCCGCGGCCACGTCCAGCACCCTGAACATCCACCGCACCTGCTTGACCTGATCCATCGACCGCTCGCGCAGCAGCCACAACACCGGGTCGTCGGGAGCCACGGGCGCGATGACGTGCTGGACGATCGAGGACGAGGTGCCCACCAGGGACCACAACGCCCGGGCGGTCTCGGCGGAGCCGGCGACGAGGCTGCCGACCTCGATGTCGTCGCCGTGCCACCGGTAGATGACGTAACCGTCGTCGGCGAGGTAGAGGAAGTCGTCCTCGTCGCCGAGCCAGCGGCCCCAGGTGCCCTCGTCCCAGGAGACGGGGCCGCTCGCGCGGGCGGCCCCGTGCACGCGGTGCAGGACGGAGACGATCTCGGCGGCGTCGGCGGGGCCCATCCGGCGCAGCTTGACCTGCCCGGAGGGCCGGATCTGGCGCAGCGCCTCGGCGGAGAGCGTCACCTTGTGCTGGGCTCCCGCGTGCTCATAGCCGACCGAACGGTAGATGGGCGTGGTGGCGGGATAGAGCGCGGAGACCGCGTCGCCGAGCTCGGCGCACCGGTCGATGACGGCCCGCATGAGCCGGGTGCCGACGCCGCGGCCCCGGTCCTCCGGGCTGACGGTGACCCCGGCGATCCCGGCCATCGGCTGCGGCCTGCCGTGCCACCACTGGGTGAAGGCGCGCAGCCGCGCGGCGGCGGCCAGCCGGGAGCCGTCGAACACCCCCAGGTAGCGGCCCTCGCTCAGCACCGGCGTCACGGCTCGGCGCCAGTTGTCCCGGTCGGCCTCGGTCAGGGGGCCGAACGCCCGCTTGCGAAGATCGAGCACGCCGTCGAGGTCATCAGGTGTAACGTCACGGATTTCCACGAGAGACCAACCTATGCGGCAGGCGTCCGCGCCTGCGAACCCTTTGTCGTGATGACGAGCCGGTCGAGGTAGAGCAGGTGCGCCGCCACGGCGGCCACCAGCGCGACGGCGACCACGACCAGCGGCGTGGCGGCCCCCACGGCCGGCGTGGAGGCGCCGAAGCCGCCGATCTGCGCCATCTGCGCGACCGGGGCGGTGAACAGGGCGGGCTTCTGGGCGACGAGCATCGGCCAGAGCAGGTCCTGGGCGTTCATCAGCGCGACGGCTCCGGCCAGGATGCCCGCCATGGGCAGCGACGGCAGGAACACGCCGCCGAAGAAGTCCCGGCCGGCCCGCTCGGTCAGACCCTTGCAGAGCAGGGTGAGCACCAGCAGTGCGGGGACGCTCACCAGCACGGGCGGCAGGAGGGCGGCGAAGGTGTCGATGAGGCCGAGGTTGCGCATGTTCTGCCAGTTGGCGACGCCGAGGGGGCCGGTGCTGACGAACAACCAGGGGGCGAACAGCAGCAGCAGCCACTCGCTGTGGCGCCCGAGCGGGCGCAACCCGCCGATGCCGAGGGCGGCCAGGTAGGCGACGCCCACGGAGACGAGCGCGCCGGCGGCGGCGGGCACCCAGGTGTTCACCTGAGTGCGCAGGTCGCCGCCCTCGGCGGCGAGCGAGGCGAGCACGCCGTCGATCCAGGGCCAGGCGCACACGAGGGCGGCGGCCACGAAGACGACCAGCGCCGTCACGCCGAGGGCCACGCCGGCGGCGCGCGGCGACCGGTCGCGCGCGTCTCCCGCGGCCCCGGTCGTCTGCAGCGCGTCCCTGGCGGCCCGGGGCGTGACGGTGACGCGCATGCGGGAGGCCACCGCCACGATGGTCGCGACGATGCCCAGCACGCCGAGGATCACCCCCGTGAAGGCCGCGACGGACGCGCCAGGGCCGAACTGGGCCGCTCTGAAGGCATAGTCGTACTGGAGGCCCGCGAGCGTCTCTGTGACGCGCTGAGGGCCGCCCCGGGTCAGCACGAGGCCGATCGAGAACGCCTGGAGCCCCACGGCGACGACGGAGAGCGCGACCAGGATCCCCACCACGATCATCGCCCCCGCAGCCCCACGGCCGCGCGACGCGGCGCCCGCCGGCACGACGTCGGACGGCACGTACTGCCGGTCCTGCAGGGCGCCGGGATGCAGGCCACCGGACCGCTGCGGGCCAGGGTGCAGGGCAGCGGACTGCTGCGGGCCAAGGTGCACGGCGCCGGACTGTAGAGGGCCGGGGTGCATGGGGCCCGCGTGCGCAGGGCCGGGGTGGGCGGGGCCGGGGAAGGGAGCCGGCTGGAACGGGTCCGGCGACGAGGCGCCGGACGGCTGGAGGCCGGGTGCCGCCGGGGTGCCGGCGCGCAGAGCCGGCAGGAACGCGGTCACCGCGAGCGAGCAGACGATCCCGAACGTGGCCACCGCGACGACGAGCCGGAGCGTTCCAGGGGCGGTGGCCGGCTCGCGCAGTCCTTCGACCAGGCTCAGCAGGCCGGGCGCGTCCGGCACCAGCCCCCGCAGCCAGGCCGCGGCCACCCCCACCGGCGAGAACGTGACGATGGCCAGCGACAACGCGATCCGCCCCGCTCGTCGCGGCCAGGTGCCCGCCCGGTCGAGCGCCAGCGCCAGTAACGGCGCCACCACCACGGCGACCAGCAGCGGGATCACGATCAGCGAGACGGTGAAGCCGAGCGCCCGCCAGAACGTGTCGTCGCCGAGCAGTTCGGTGTAGTTGGCTGTCCCCACATAGGTGCTCTCCCGCAGGACGCCTCCGCTGTGGAGGCTGAGCCAGATCGTCTGGGCCGTCGGCAGCACGAGCGTGATCAGGGTGCCGAGCACCGCGGGCACGACGAGCAGCCAGCCGAGAGCGGGAGCGGAGGTCTGGGGAGGAGGGGCGGGGGAAGTCACGTCGCCCGACCCTACGCTGCCCCGGGCCCTCGCGCACGCCAAGGACACGCCCGATCGCGTACGGCGAAACAGGTCGCGGCGTCCACCCCACGAAGGCCGGCAAGCGCGGAGCAAGCGCCCAAGCCGAGCACGAGCCGGCCACCGTACCGACACGAAGAGGCAGCTCAAGCAGGCGTAGCCAAGCCACCGTACCGGTGTGAACAGGCAGCTCGAGCGGGCGCGGCCAGGCGAAGAGGGCCCGGTGGGGACCGAGCCCTCGCGGGAGGCCGAGCCGGCTAGTCCAGCGCCGCCAGCACGTCGTCCGACACGTCGAAGTTGGCGAAGACGTTCTGCACGTCGTCGCTGTCCTCCAGCGCGTCGATGAGGCGGAAGACCTTCTTGGCCCCGTCCTCGTCGAGCGGCACGCTCATCGTGGGCAGGAACCCGGACTCGGCCGAGTCGTAGTCGATCCCGGCCTCCTGCAGCGCCTTGCGCACCGGCACCAGGTCCCCGGCCTCCGAGACGACCTCGAAGGAGTCGCCCAGGTCGTTGACCTCCTCGGCGCCCGCTTCGAGCACGGCCATCAGCACGGTGTCCTCGTCGAGCCCGGCCTCCTTGGGCACGAGCACCACGCCCTTGCGGTTGAACATGTAGGAGACGGACCCGGGGTCGGCCAGCGAGCCCCCGTTGCGGGTCAGCGCGACGCGGACCTCGGAGGCGGCGCGGTTGCGGTTGTCGGTGAGGCACTCGATGAGCACCGCGACGCCGCCGGGCGCGTAGCCCTCGTACATGATGGTCTGCCAGTCGGCGCCGCCGGCCTCCAGGCCGCCGCCACGCTTGCGCGCCCGCTCGATGTTGTCGTTGGGCACGGAGTTCTTCTTCGCCTTGAAGATGGCGTCGAAGAGGGTGGGGTTGGCGTCCGGGTCAGGGCCACCGGTCCGGGCCGCCACCTCGATGTTCTTGATGAGCTTCGCGAACAGCTTGCCGCGCTTGGCGTCGAGCGCGGCCTTCTTGTGCTTCGTCGTCGCCCATTTGGAGTGGCCGGACATTACCTAGAGCTCCCTCACCATGTCTACGAAGTAACGGTGCACGCGGACGTCCCCGGTGAGCTCGGGATGGAACGACGTCGCGAGCAACGGCCCTTGACGGACCGCGACGATCCTATCCCCAGGCTCGCACCTGCCCAGCACTTCGACGTCGCCGCCGACGGAGTCGACCCAGGGCGCGCGGATGAAGACGGCGTGCACCCGGCCCCCCGCGAAGTCCAGATCTCTCTCGAAGGAGTCGACCTGCCGGCCGAAGGCGTTGCGCCTGACCACCATGTCGATGCCGCCGATCGTCTCCTGCCCGGCGGCGCCGTCCTCGATGCGGTCGGCCAGCATGATCATGCCGGCGCAGGAGCCGTAGGCGGGCATGCCCTCCTTGATGCGCATGCGCAGCGGCTGCAGCATGTCGAAGGTCTCGGCGAGCTTCCACATGGTGGTCGACTCGCCGCCGGGGATCACGAGGCCGTCGACCGCGTCCAGCTCAGCGGGCCTGCGTACGGCCGTGGCCGTCGCGCCGGCCTCCTGGAGCATGCGCGCATGCTCGCGCACGTCTCCCTGGAGAGCGAGTACACCGATCGTGGGCACAGTCGATCCTTCCGTCGAGTCCGGGTTTCGATGCATTAAACACCAGGACGCCCTGGCATCTTCCAACCGGGCCACCGGGCTCAGCCGGCGGGCACGGCCGCGGCGTCGTGGAGGGTGTGGCCGGCGTCCACGCGGGACAGGGCGCGCAGGTGGTGGCGCCTGGTGTACAGGACGGCCATGCCGATCACGCAGCAGACGGCGCCGAGCACGTACGGGACCGAGATGCCGATCTCCTCGCCCAGCTTGGTGGCGATGAAGGGCGCCAGCGCGCCGCCCATCCAGCGGACGAAGTTGTAGCCCGCGGACGCGACCGGCCTGGGCGCGTCGGAGACCTCCATGGCCGATTCGGTGAACACCGTGTTGTTCAGGCCGATGGGGATGCCCGACAGGACGGTGAACACGATGATGCCCGCGTGCAGGCCCGCGTACCCGGACAGCGCGATGCCGATCTGGAGGACGGCGAGCAGGGCCAGGGCCAGGTGCAGGACGTTCACCGAGCCGATCCGGCGTTGCAGCGGCGGCGCGCCGAACACCGAGGCCAGCGCCACGCAGACGCCCCAGCCGAAGAAGACGGCGCCGATGCCGTAGGGGGACATGTTCAGGATGAACGGGGTGAAGGCCAGGAGCGTGAAGAACGCGAAGTTGTAGAACAGCGCGCTGAAGGCCGTGGTGGACAGGCCGCCGTGGGCCAGGGCCCTGATGGGGGCGCTGAGCCTGGTCTTCACGGCCGGCTTGGGCTGGGCCTTCAGCAGGGTGGCGATCAGCACGAGGCCGACGGCCATGAGGGTGGCGGTGCCGAAGAACGGGGCCCGCCAGTTCCAGTCGCCGAGCAGGGCGCCGACCAGGGGGCCGGTGGACAGGCCCAGGCCGAGCGCGGCCTCGTACAGGATGATGGCCGACTCCGCGCCGCCGCTGGCGGCGCCGACGATCACGGCCAGGGCGGTGGCCACGAACAGCGCGTTGCCCAGACCCCAGCCGGCGCGGAAGCCGATGAGCTCGGCGACGCTGGTGGAGGTGCCGGCGAGCGCGGCGAACACGATCACCAGCGCCAGCCCGGCCAGCAGCGTGCGCTTGCCGCCGATGCGGCTGGAGACCCAGCCGGTGATCAGCATGGCCACGGCCGTCACCAGGAAGTAGCTGGTGAACAACAGTGACACCTGGCTCGGCGTGGCGCTCAGCCCCTGGGCGATGGACGGGAGGATGGGATCGACCAGGCCGATGCCCATGAAGGCCACGACCGCGGCGAACGCGGTGGCCCAGACGGACATCGGCTGGCGAAGGATTCCGCCGCCGGTTTGCATGGTGCTCCTATCAGTCGTTGTCGGGGTGGCCCGGCCTCTTCAAGGCGCCGGGGCGTGGAGGACCGAGTTTCGCCAGAACCGGCAGCGCGGCCGCCAGGGCGGCCCGCTCCTGTTCGGTGAGGGCGGCCAGCTCCTGGGTGAGGTGCCCGATCCTGGCCTGGCGTACGGCGAGCAGCCTCGCGCGGCCCTCGCCGGTGAGCTCGACGGTCCTGACCCGGGCGTCGGCGGGATCCGACCCGCGTGCCACCAGCCCCGCCTCCTCCAGCCTGTTGATCTGGACGGTCATGGTGGGAAGCTGCACGGCGTGCTCCTCCGCCAGCTCGGTCATCCTGCGCGGGGCCCACTCCAGCGAGCCGAGCACGGAGTATTGCTGGCTGGTGACGGGCTGGCCGGCCGCCGTGCGCCTGAGCAGGAGGACCAGGTGCCGCAGCACCGATGAGACCTGCTGGGCCAGCTGGGTGGGATCGTCCCTCATACTTAGCCCAACTAAGTTAGCCTGGCTAATATTCCGGCCGGAAGAAGGCCGGACCAGGTCACGCCCGGTCCGGCCGCGGTGCTACGGGTGCTCGGGGCTACGGGCGCTCGGTCTCCAGGCGCACCGTCTCCTCCGCCGTGATCTGCCCCGGGGTGCGCATCGTCGGATCCAGCGGCCGCAGGTACGTCTGCCGCACCCCCGGCACGCGATCCTCCACCACGAACGTGGCCCGCGTGTAGACCTCGGACCCCGGAGTCTGGACCTGCGGCACCACCTTGAAGTCCGCGGTCATCGCCGCGCGCTCGATCTTCGTCAGCACGTATCCGCGCTGGTTGTTGTAGAACTTCAGATGCGGGTTGATCGCCAGGAACGGATGCGTCCCCGGGTCGGAGTCGCCGCCGTTCCCGCCGGTGGAGATCGAGGTCGCCACCAGCTCGGAGCCGACCGTGGGCCCGGTCGGGTCGTCGTAGTCGAGCTTGAGGTCGCTGGCCCAGTGCGCGTGCACGTCGCCGGTCAGCACCACCGGATTGCGCACCTGCGCGTCGACCCAGCCCTGGGTGATGCGCTGCCGGGAGGCCACGTAGCCGTCCCAGGAGTCCTGGCTGGTGACCTTGGCGGGCCCGGCGTTGTTGTCACGCTGGGCGAAGAACACCTGCTGCCCGAGGATGTCCCATTGCGCCCGCGAGTGGCGGAAGCCGTCCAGGAGCCACTCCTCCTGCGGAGCCCCCGTGATGGAACGCGCCGGATCGACGGCGGCCGGGCAGTCGCGGTAGCCGTCGCCGCAGCCCTGGTCGTCGCGGTACTGCCGGGTGTCGAGCATGTGGAAGGTGGCCATGCGGCCCCATTGGACGCGCCGGTAGAGCTGCATGTCGATGCCGCGCGGAATGGAGGTGCGGCGCAGCGGCATGTTCTCGTAGTACGCCCGGAAGGCGGCCTCGCGCCTGGCCAGGAAGCCGGGCTGGGGCACCTCGGGCTTCTCGGGCACCTCGTCGGCCCAGTTGTTGTCGACCTCGTGGTCGTCCCACACGACCAGCCACGGCGCGGCGGCGTGCGCGGCCTGCAGGTCGGCGTCGGCCTTGTACTGCGCGTGGCGCTGGCGGTAGCCGGCCAGCGTCTCGGTCTCCGGGCCCTCGTGGTCGCGGACGTTGCCGCCGGGGATGGTGTAGGTGTTCCTGGTGTACTCGTACTGGTAGTCGCCCAGGTGCAGGATGAGGTCGGGGCACTCCTCGGCGAGCCTGCGGTAGGACGTGAAGTAGCCGTGCTCGTACTGGGCGCAGGAGACGAAGGCCATGGCGAGCGCGCCGCCGTAGGACAGGGGGTGCGGCGCGGTGCGGGTGCGGCCGATCGGCGAGACGTACGGGCCGACGCGGAAGCGGTACCAGTATTCGCGGTCGGGGCTGAGCCCCCGCACCTCGACGTGGACGCTGTGACCCCATTCGGGGGCGGCCACGGACACGCCGGAGCGGACGACGCGGCGGCCGCGCTCGTCGGAGCAGACCTGCCACAACACGGGGAACAGCCGCTGCGGCATGCCGCCGAACCCGTCCTCGGCCAGGGGTTCCTGGGCGAGGCGGGTCCACAACACGAAGCCCTCGTGATCGGGGTCTCCGGAGGCGACGCCGAGCGTGAACGGGTCGGTGCGCAGTCCGCGCGAGGCCAGGCCCTGGGCCGTCTCGGCCGCCGGGTCCGGGTCGGCGTGGGCGGCGGTGACGGGGATGGCCGCGGCGGCGCCGGCAGCTAACCCGGTGACGAGGAAGTGTCTCCGATTCAGGTTGGACACGGGTGACTCCTGGGACGATGAGGGGTGCGGGACGCCCGTAGCCTGACTGAGAATCATGACTACGTGATGAACACCACACAACACGAAAAAGACGACATCCTTCGCGGATGTCGCCTTCTCCGGCAATTTTCACCGTCACCTGGTCAGTGCGGCCCTCGCTCCCGGCGGCGTGCGCCACCGGGCGCTGCCCAGCGTGGCGCCCCCGCCGGGCGAAGATCGATGATCTCCGCCCACGCAGCTGATCGTGCCACACGAAAAGAGCTGTGACCTGCGGCGACGCGCCGATTTACCAGCCGCGCTCGGCCAGGCGGTGCGGCTGCGGGATTTCGTCGACGTTGATGCCGACCATGGCCTCGCCGAGGCCGCGTGAGACCTTGGCGATGACATCGGGGTCGTCGTAGAAGGTGGTGGCCTTCACGATGGCGGCGGCGCGCTTGGCCGGGTCGCCGGACTTGAAGATGCCCGAGCCCACGAACACGCCCTCGGCGCCGAGCTGCATCATCATCGCGGCGTCGGCCGGGGTGGCGATGCCGCCCGCGGTGAACAGCACGACCGGCAGCTTGCCGGCCTTGGCCACCTCGACGACGAGGTCGTAGGGGGCCTGGAGCTCCTTGGCCGCGACGTAGAGCTCGTCCTCGGGCAGCGAGGTGAGCCGCTTGAGCTCGCCGCGGATCGTGCGCATGTGGGTGACGGCGTTGGAGACGTCACCGGTGCCGGCCTCGCCCTTGGAGCGGATCATGGCCGCGCCCTCGGTGATGCGGCGCAGGGCCTCGCCCAGATTGGTGGCCCCGCACACGAACGGCACGGTGAACTGCCACTTGTCGATGTGGTTGGCGTAGTCGGCCGGGGTGAGCACCTCGGACTCGTCCACGTAGTCCACGCCCAGGGCCTGCAGCACCCTGGCCTCGGTGAAGTGGCCGATGCGGGCCTTGGCCATCACGGGGATCGACACGGCGGCGATGATGCCGTCGATCATGTCGGGGTCGCTCATCCGGGACACGCCACCCTGGGCGCGAATGTCGGCGGGCACCCGCTCAAGGGCCATGACCGCGACCGCTCCGGCGTCCTCAGCGATCTTGGCCTGCTCGGGTGTGACGACGTCCATGATGACGCCGCCCTTGAGCATCTCGGCCATGCCGCGCTTGACGCGGGCGGTTCCGGTGACGGGGGTGCTCTCTGGCGTGCTGCTGGACACGGTCATCCTCACGGGCTCTCACGGCGGTCAGTAAGTTCTCAACCCCATCGTAGGTCCTGAGGGACCCCTACCCCGACATGCCAAGATGTCATGATTTTTCGCCATATATCGACAGGATGGCTAGGGGATGACGGGCTTGCGGCTGGCGAGGGCCACCCAGACCTGGCCGGGTGCGAAGTTCATCGGCTCGCCGCTCTCCGTGGTGAACGTCGTACCGCCCTTCTCCGATTCCCGCTCCCAGTTCGCCGTGAAAGCTTTACCGTCGCGCAGCACGACCGCCTTGCCCTTGCCCGTGGTGTGCACGAGCGGCGTGTAGCTCTGGTTCTTGTCGTGGAACTCCGAGCGCTCGGTCTTGGTGTACTGCACGACGATCGTGGGCGCGCCGAGCTGCCCGCCCTCGGCGGCCATGTCCTTCTTGCCGTCCTGCCAGATCAGCCACTGCTTCTTCGCCGCCGACCAGGCGAAGGTGAAGCGCGCGGCGGGCCACTTGACGGTGTACGACTTCTTGTCCACGCCCCCCTCGGCCGGGGCCTCGCCGAAGGTGTAGCCGATGTCCTTGGCCTTGCTCGCCTTGGGCGCCTTGGCCAGGAGCTGCTTGGTGGTGGCGAACAGGTTGTAGGGAGCGAAGCGGCCGGACTCGCGGTAGTAGGCGGCCGGGTTGCGGGTGTCGCCGACGTCGAACAACGACGCCTCGGCGATGAACGGCAACATCTTCGTCTGCGCGCCCGAGTAGGAGAAGGCCGGCTTGCCGAACTGCGGCGCGAGGTGCAGGTCGGAGATGCGGGCGCTGCGGACGGGCCCCACCTTGGCGGGCACCTTGGAGGAGAAGATCGCCATGAGCCGGGTCAGGCCCGCCTCGACCTGCTCGATGTAGACGATGTCCGCGCTCTTCAGGCCGAGCTGCGGCTTGCCGGCCGCGGTGTTCTCGATCTTGACGGCGAGCACCGGCTTGAGCGCGTCGTACGGCCGGCCGGTGAACGGATGGGCCGGCACCTCCTCCGGCTCCTCGCTCGGCGCGGCCGTGGCGGCCTGTGGCGCCTTGCCGGCGGCGGGCTCCTCCGAGGAGCAGGCGGCCGCGGACAGCAGCACAGCCGCTCCGGCCAGCCAGATCATCATCGTCCGGGGTAGCCGCACGTGTAACACTCCTCGCTTCAGCCCTGAAAACGGATGAAGCTTACTGGCTCCCACAAATTAGGTCATTCAGTTGCCATAGTCGCAGGCGGATTGTCATCAATCTCGAAGAATCGGGGGTATTCCGTGTGCCCGGCCAGACGCAGCGTCCTGGCGAGCCACCGGCGCTGGGCCGTCCGCGTGACGCCGACCGCGTTGTTGTAGAAGCGGCGCGAGTAGACCACCTTGGCGACGGCCGTGTCGAGCTCCTCCAGCAGGTCGCCGCCGCCGCGGGCCTCCGACAGCTGCTCCCTGAACCGCTCCTGGTCCACCACCGCGCGCAGCGTCCGCGACAGGTCGCTCTCGGCGTGCTCGCGCTCCTCCGGGCCCGCCGACCTGGCCTCGTGCGCAGCGGCGGCCAGCACCAGGGACGTGGCCGGGTCGAGCAGGCGCGAGCCGGCCAGCTCCAGCACCACCGCCCTGCGCCCCATCAGCGCCGCGTCCAGCGCCTCCTGGGCCAGCTCCAGCCGGATGTGCAGGCGGTCGAGCCGGCCCGCCCGCCAGGAGACGTAGACGGCCGTGAGCACCACGACGATGCCCGCGATCAGCACGATCATGGTCGATGTCACAGGCCGGCCCCGCCCGCTGTCACAACTCTGCCTCCACCGACTCGCGCGATCACAGGTCTTCCTCCACGCGGCCCGCGCCGCTCGTGGTGACCGTCTCGTAGACGCGCACGACGTCCCGCGCGACCGTGGACCAGTCGTACTTGCGGACCGCCACCAGCGCCTCCGCGGCCAGCTTGGCCCGCCGCTCCGGCGCGTCGAGCAGCGCGCCGGCCTCGCGTGCCAGCGACGCCGGGTCGCCGTTGGCGAACAACGCCCCGGCCTGCCCCTCCCCCAGCACCTTGCGGAAGGCCGGGATGTCGCTGGCCAGCACCGTCGCCCCGGACGCCATGGCCTCGGCCAGCACGATGCCGAAGCTCTCCCCGCGCGTGTTGGGCGCGCAGAACACGTCGACCGAGTGGTAGGCGCGGATCTTGTCCGTCTCGCTGACCATGCCCAGCACCGTCACCCGGTCGTGGAAGGCCTTCGGCACCCGCTCGTAGACGTCCTTCGCGTCGCCGGGACCGGCGATCAGCAGCTTGAGCCCCGGCCGCTCGGCGGCCAGCGTCTTGAACGCGTCGAGCAGGATCGGCAGGCCCTTGCGCTCCTCGTCCATGCGGCCGAGGAAGCCCATCGTGGCGCCGTCGGGCCTCCAGCCGTCCAGCGGCTCGGCCTCGGTGTAGCGGGAGACGGTCACGCCGTTCGGAATGAGCACGGTGTCGCCGCCGAACTGCTCGACCAGGCTCTTGCGGGCCGCGTCGGAGACCGCGATGCGCCCGCTCAGCTTCTCCAGCGCGCTGCGCAGCAGCGGCTCGGCCACCGCGATCGCCCGCGATCGCGAGAACGAGGCGTGGAACGTGGCCACGATCGGCCCCTTGGCCGCCCAGCAGGCCAGCACGCCCAGGCTCGGGATCAGCGGCTCGTGGATGTGCAGCACGTCGAAGCCGCCCGTACGCACCCAGCGCCGCACCCGCGCGGCCGACAGGAACCCGAACGACATCCGGGCCACCGACCCGTTGTACGGCACCGGAACCGCGCGCCCGGCCCCCGTCACATAGGGCGGCAGCTCGTCGTCGTCGGCCGCCGGCGCGATCACCGACACGTCGTGCCCCTGCGCGATCAGCGCCTGGGCCAGGTCGTCGATGTGCTGTTTGACCCCGCCCGGCATCTCCCACGCGTAGGGGCACACGATGCCCACCCTCATCGAGGCAGGTCTTCCAGCCAGAGCCGCTGCATCATGTGCCAATCCTCCGGATGCTGGGAGATGCCCTTCTCGAAGACGTCGGCCAGGCTCTGCGCCACCGCCGCCACCTTCTCCTGCCGGGTGCCCTCGGCCGGGACCGGGATCTCCTCGTGGATGTGGATGCCCCAGTCGTCGCCCACGTTGTAGACGATGGCCGGCAGCAGCGCGGCCCCGGTCTGCACGGCCAGCAGCGGCGGCCCCGCGGGCACCTTGGTCGTCGCGCCGAAGAAGCGCACCTCGACCCCGCTCTTGGTCAGGTCGCGCTCGGCGGGCAGGCACACGACCCCGCCCTTGCGCACCCGCGTGGCCAGGGTCCCGAAGTTGTGCCCGTCACCGCCGGTGAGCGGCAGCACCTCCATGCCGAGCCCTTCGCGGAAGGCCACGTAGCGGCGGAACAGCGACTCCGGCCGCAACCGCTCGGCCACGGTGGCGAACGGATGCCCCACGCCCACCAGCCAGGCGCCCGCCTGGTCCCAGTTGCCCATGTGCGGCAGCGCCAGCACCACGCCCCGGCCGCCGGCGACCGTGTTGTGCACGTGCTCGGCCCCGATGACGTGGGTGCGGCGGACGATCTCCGCGCTGCTCATGGACGGCAGCCGGAAGACCTCGTGGAAGTAGCGGAGGTAGGAGCGCATGCCGGCCCTGCTCAGCTCGCGGATCTCGCGGCCGCCGGCGTCGAGGCCGGTCACCCTGGCCAGGTTGGACTCCAGCCGGCGGACGGACTTGCCCCGCCGGCTCCACACCCGGTCGGCGAGGAAGCGGAACACCGCGGCCGTCGGGCGCTCGGGCAGCAGCGGCACGAGCTTCCAGCCGGTCGCGAATCCCGCGGCCACGACACGATCGCTGACAGAGGCCTTCTCGCTCATCTCTCCCTCGTCTGCTGGTCCCTGGGCTGCTGGTCCCGGGTCTGCTGGTAGACGGTCAGCACGCGCTGCCCGACGGTGACGACGCTCGCCGCCGCGAGCAGCCACATCCCCGCGGGCAGGAGATAGGGGACGCCGAGCCCCGAGAAGCAGGTCGCGACCAGCGCCACGACCAGCCGCTCCGGCCGCTCGGCCAGCCCCACGTCGGCCGTGAGCCCGAGCCCCTCGGCCCTGGCCTTGGCGTAGGAGACCAGAGCGCCCGCGATCAGGCACAGCAGCGTCACCGCGGCCATCAGCGTGTCGTGTCCGGAGATGAAATACAAGATCAGGCCGGCGAAGATGGCGGCGTCGGCGACCCGGTCGAGCGTCGAGTCGAGGAAGGCCCCCCAGGTGCTGCCCCCCTTGCCGCCGAGCCGGGCCACCACGCCGTCGAGCAGGTCGAACAGCACGAAGAAGGTGATCGCCAGGGCGCCCACGGTGAGCTGCCCCAACGGGAAGAAGAGCAGGGCGGACACGACGGTGCCGAGGGTGCCGACCGCCGTGACGGCGTCCGGGCCGATCCCGCGGCCGACGAGAGCCCTGCCCAGCGGGGTGAGTATCCGGGTCATGGCCGGGCGCAGGAGTTTGAGCATCGCGGTCCGATCGTAGGCTATCTCGCGCCCGGGAACTTTCTTTGCCCCGGCCCCCTTGTGATATTCGCCACAGAGGTATTTGGTGAACACACCGCGTCCATGCGGTTCCGCACCCTCACCGCGGGCGTGGCGTTGGAAGTCATCCGACGAACGCGGGAGGCGATGTGGCGGAAAGAAACTCAGGCGGCGCCGTAGGAGCCGCGGGCAGGGCACCCGCGGCCGACAGGGCGGACGCGATACGCAACGTCGTGCTCGTCGGCCACTCGGGAGCGGGTAAGACCACCCTCGTCGAGCAGTTGCTCACCATCACGGGCACCGTGCAGCGGGCGGGACGCGTGGAGGACGGCACCACCGTCAGCGACTTCGACGAGGTCGAGATCCGGCAGCAGCGGTCGGTCAACCTGGCCGTGGCGCCGCTGATGCACAACGGCATCAAGATCAACCTTCTCGACACCCCCGGCTACGCCGACTTCGTCGGCGATCTGCGCGCCGGGCTGCGCGCGGCGGACGCCGCGCTCTTCGTGGTGTCGGCCGCCGACGGCATCGACGGGCTCACGCAGATGTTGTGGGAGGAGTGCTCCCAGGTCGGCATGCCGCGCGCGGTGGTGATCACCAAGATCGACCACCAGCGGGCCGACTTCGACGAGGTGCTGGCCACCTGCCAGGACATCTTCGGCGACGGCGTCGCCCCCCTCTATCTCCCGGTGATCACCAATGGGCACGTCAACGGGCTGATCGGCCTGCTGACGCAGAAGTTCTACAACTACGCCACCGGCAAGCGCACGGAGAAGGAGCCGGGTGCGGAGTACGAGTCGCAGATCGAGGAGCACCGCGGCGTCCTGATCGAGGGGATCATCCAGGAGAGCGAGGACGAGTCGCTCATGGAGCGATACCTCGAAGGTGATCCCATCGACACCAAGGCCCTCATCGACGACCTGGAGAAGGCGGTCGCCCGCGGCAGCTTCTACCCGGTGCTGTGCAGCGGGCTCGGGGTCGGCTCCCAGGAGCTGCTGGAGCTCATCACCCAGGGCTTCCCCTCGCCCCTCGAACACCCCATACCCGAGATCACCGACCTGTCCGGAAAACCGGTCAAGGGCATCTCCTGCGAGGACACCGGCCCCTTGGTGGCCGAGGTCGTCAAGACCACCAGCGACCCGTACGTCGGCCGCATCAGCCTCGTCCGCGTCTTCTCCGGCACCCTGCGCCCCGACATGACCGTGCACGTGTCCGGGCACGGCATGGCCGACCGCGGCCACGAGGACCACGACGTGGACGAGCGCATCGGCACCCTGACCAGCCCGCTGGGCAAGGTGCAGCGCGGCGCGGCCAAGGGCATGGCGGGCGACATCGTGGCGGTGGCCAAGCTGTCGCGGGCCGAGACCGGCGACACGCTCTCCGACGTCGAGCGCCCGCTGCTGATGACCGCCTGGGACATGCCCGAGCCGCTGCTGCCCGTGGCGATCACGGCCAAGTCCAAGGCCGACGAGGACAAGCTCTCGCAGGCGCTCGGCCGGCTGGTGGCCGAGGATCCCACGCTGCGCCTGGAGAACAACGCCGAGACCAGGCAGCTCGTCCTGTGGTGCATGGGTGAGGCGCACACCGACGTGCTGCTCGACCGCCTGTCCAAGCGCCACGGCGTCGAGGTCGAGCGGATCGAGCTGCGGGTGCCGCTGCGCGAGACGTTCGGCGGCAAGTGCCAGGCGATGGGCCGCAACGTCAAGCAGACCGGCGGCCACGGCCAGTTCGCGATCTGCCACCTGGAGGTCGAGCCGCTGCCGTCCGGCGGGGGCTTCGAGTTCGTCGACAAGATCGTGGGCGGCGTGGTGCCGCGCCAGTTCATCCCGTCGGTGGAAAAGGGGGTGCGGGCCCAGATGGAGCGGGGCGTCGTCGCCGGCTATCCGATGGTGGACGTGCGCGTCACCCTGTACGACGGCAAGGCGCACTCCGTCGACTCCTCCGACATGGCCTTCCAGATCGCCGGCCAGCTCGCGTTGAAGGAGGCGGCGGCCAAGGTGCCGACGCTGCTGCTGGAGCCCGTGGACGAGCTGTCGGTGCTGGTGGCCGACGACCATGTGGGGTCGGTGATGTCCGACCTGTCCTCGCGGCGCGGGCGGGTGCTCGGCACCGAGCCCGTGGGCACGGGACGCACTCTGGTGAAGGCGGAGGTGCCGGAGCTGGAGATCACGCGCTACGCCATCGATCTGAGATCGATGTCACACGGCACCGGGACCTTCCAGCGCACGTTCCTGCGTTACGAACCCCTGCCGCAGAACCTCGCCAGCAGGATGGCGGCGACGGACTAGCCGTCGCACGAGCCGGGAGGGATTTCCTCCCTCCCGGCCCAGCCGTTTACTTATGTCACAAAAGAGTCACGACTTTATTTCTTTTTTCAGACCCGGGCAGCCCTGAGCGGCTGTCAGACTGGTTCCTATTATGCGAACCGGACGCCCACTCCTAGCCGCTGCCGCTCTCGCCGCCGTCGCCACCGGCGCCGCCTTCCTGTTCGGCCCCGGGGCCGGAGAGAGCCCCGCAGCGAGCAAGAAGAAGACGGCCATCGCGGCCCCTGCCGCCGCGCCGTGCAAGGCCGACGCCCGTTATCCCAAGCGCGAGCTGCGCGGGGTGTGGATCGCCACGACCCAGAACATCGACTGGCCCGCCAAGCCCGGCCTCAGCTCCGACCAGCAGAAGGCCGGCTACACGAAGATCCTCGACAGCGCCGCCAAGCGCCGGCTCAACGCGGTCTACGTCCAGGTCCGGCCCGCCTCCGACGCGATCTTCAAGTCCTCGCTGGAGCCGTGGTCGCAGTATCTGACGGGCACGGCGGGCAAGGATCCGGGCTGGGATCCGCTGCCGTTCCTCATCGAGGAGGCGCACAAGCGCGGCATGGAGTTCCACGCCTGGTTCAACCCCTACCGCGCCTCCTACGGCGACAGCACGGCCAAGCTGCCGGCCGGCCATCCCGCGCGCCAGAACCCCGACTGGGTGATCAAGTACGGCGGCCGCCTCTACTACAACCCCGGCCTGCCCGCCGTCCGCGAACACGTGATCAAGGTCATCGACGACGTGGTGGACCGTTACGACATCGACGGCGTGCACTTCGACGACTACTTCTATCCCTATCCCGCGCCGGGCGAGACGTTCGACGACGCGGCCGCCTTCAAGAAGTACGGCGACGGCAAGAAGCTCGCCGCCTGGCGGCGCGACAACGTCAACAAGCTCGTCGCCCAAGTCGACCGGAGCGTCCACGAGGCCAAGCCGTACATCAAGTTCGGCATCAGCCCGTTCGGCATCTGGCGCAACAAGGCCCAGGACCCGTCGGGCTCGGCCACGAACGGCATGTCCGCCTACGACTCGATCTACGCCGACGCGCGCGCCTGGATCGAGGACGGCACCGTCGACTACGTGCTGCCCCAGCTCTACTGGCCGCGTGGCTTCAAGGCCGCCGACTACACCACGCTGGTCCGCTGGTGGGCCGACGAGGTCAAGGGCAGCGGCGTGCACCTGTACATCGGGCAGGCGCTCTACCGGGTCGGCGCCAAGGACGACAAGGCCTGGACCATTCCGGGTGAGCTGGCCGCGCAGGTGGGCGTGAACCGCCGGTACAAGCCGGTCAAGGGTGAGGTCTACTTCAGCGCCAAGCAGTTGCTCACCAACCCGCTGGGCGCGATCGACCTGGTCGCCAAGACCTACTACAGCCGGCCCGCGCTGCTGCCGATCATCAAGAAGCTCGGCGGCGAGGCCCCGCCCCCGCCGGCGGACGCCAAGGCCGACGGCACCACGCTGTCGTGGACGCCCTCCCAGAGGGCTCGGGCGTACGCCGTCTACCAGGAGCCGAAGTCGGGCAAGGACTGCCACACCACCGACGCCCGCAGCCTGATCGCCATCGTGACCAGCCCGTCGTACACGGCGCCGGCGGCGGGGACCTACCTCATCACCTCGCTCGACCGCCTGCAGCACGAGAGCGACGCGGTCAGGGTGAAGGCGGGCTAGCGGTGAGCGCGAGGCTGCCGGGCAGGGCTCCGACGGCCTCGCGGAACCGGGCCGCCAGCTCCTCCCGGCTCTTGGCGGCCCCCGGATCGGCCGCCCAGCCGGACAGCGCGTAGCGGAAGGCGGCCACCAGCATGTCCATCACCAGGCGGGCGCGCGGGTCGGCCGCCTGGGTCGTCAGCCAGGGACGCATGACGTCCATGGCCGCCTGCGTCGTGCGCTCGCAGAAGTGCAGGCTGTGGCCGTCGATGGACGGGGTCTCCCTCGACAGCCGGTAGCTGAGCAGCGCCCGGCGGGCCCAGTCGTCGCCCGCCATGCCGTCCAGCGTGGCCAGCAGCGCGTCGCGGGCCGGCTCCAGCACCGGCCGCCCGTCGGGCTCCGTCGTCTCCAGCTCCGTCAGGAAGCCGCGCCACATGTCCTCCAGCGGGGCCATGGCGACCTCCTCCTTGCTGGCGAACGTGCGGAAGAAGGTGCGTTTGGACACCTCGACCTCGTCGCACCGCCGCGCTGGGCACCGCTCCCGCCGGCGCCGATCCCGGCGCGCTCAGCACCGTGCCCGTCGCGGGCGCCAGCGCGCCTTCGGCAAGCTGGCGCCCGGCGGGACGCTGATCGCGGTCGGGCACGCGACGGAGGAGCCGGAGAGCTTCCCGCCGGGCGCCTTCTACGGCGGCCAAGGGCGGCACGGGCGGTCGATCGTCACGTTCTTCCTGCTGGACGGCGTGCCGCTCGGGCCGGACCTGACGTGGCTGGCCGGCCGGGTGGCGGCCGGGGCCCTCGACCCGGCCATCGCGTGGCGGGGCGGGTGGGACAAGGCCGGTGCGGCCGTCAGCGCCCTGCTGGAGCGCCGCCTGCACGGCAAGGCCGTCCTGGACCTTTGACCGGCCCGGCGTCATTCACCGCAACCGCGCATCGTGATGTCCGCCACATGAGAGGGTAGTCGGGCCCGGTGGCGCCGGAACAGGAACTGGCCTCTGCCGTGCCACGGAAATCATCGATCACGGGAGGTCATCCGGGTGCGACGCACGGTGATCCTGCTGGCCGCGCTGCTGGCCGGTCAGGTCATGTTCGCGGCCACGGCGCGAGCGGACGACGGCGCGGAACGGGTGGCGCTCATCGGCGTGTCCGGCCTGCACTGGAACGACCTCACCCCGACCGGCACCCCCAACCTGTGGGAGCTGGCCGGGTCGAGCGCCATCGGCTCGTTGTCGATCCGCACGGTCGGCGGCGTGACCTGCCCGTACGACGGCTGGCTGACCGTGTCGGCCGGCACCAGGTCGGCCGTCGGCTACGGCTGCGGCGCTCCCCCGCTGCCCGAGGCGAGCGGCGGAGGCGCGTCCATCCCCGATTACCGCTATCTGATCGACGTGGCCGGGCAGCGTAACGCCGGCCTGCTGGGCGAGACGCTGAAGGCGGCCGGCCAGTGCTCGATCGCGATCGGCCCCGGCGCCGCGCTGGCCCTGGCCGACCGCCAGGGCGTGGTGGCGCGCTACCACGACTCCCCGCTCCAGGTGCGGACCGCCGACCTCCAGCAGTGCCGGATGATCGCCATGGACGTGGACGACCTGATCCGCCCCTACCTGACCGGCGACCGGCTGCCCAAGGTGCCCGACCAGCTCGGCCCCGCCGAACGGCGCGAGGCGCTGCGGCTGGCCGACGCCAAGGCCGGCGCGCTGCTGTCGGTCCTGCCCGAGGACACCACGGTGCTGCTCGCGGGCCTGTCCGACCACGGCTCCGTGCCGCATCTGCGGGTGGCCGCGCTGCGCGAGCCCGGCGCGCAGGGACGGCTGCTCGGCGCCGCCTCCACTCACCGCGAGGACATCTCGATCCTGACCGACCTGACCGCCACCGCGCTGACCGAGCTGGGCGTCCCGGTGCCGGCCGCCGTGGTGGGCGGGCCGCTCCAGGTGGGCGAGCACGGCGCCACGCTCGAACGCCTGCGCCGCGCCGACGCCACCGCCCAGTCGATCCGCTCGGTGAAGGGCGTCTACTTCACGGCCGTGGCGGTGCTGCAGGTCCTGTTCTACCTGATCGCGTTCCTGCTGCTGCGCCGCCGCAAGGGCCTGGCCGCGATCCGCCTGGCCGCCGTCGCGCTGGCCTCCCTGCCGGCCGCCAGCTACCTCGTCAACCTGCTGCCCTGGTCGAGCGTGCCCCACCTCATCGCCGGAGTGCTCGGGTGGTCGGCGCTCATCACGGCGGTGGCGTTCGCGGGGCCGTGGCGGCGCCGGCCGCTCGGCCCGCTCGCCGTGGTCGCCGGGACCACCGCGCTGACCCTCGCCGGCGACCTGCTGACCGGCACGACGTTGCAGCTCAACAGCGTCATGGGCTACGGCGCCGACGTCGGCGCCCGCTACTACGGGCTGGGCAACATCCCGTTCGCGCTGCTGGCGACCGGCACCCTGCTGGCCGCCACGGCGATCGCGCACCGGTGGCCGGGCAAGGTGGGCGTGGCCGCGATCGTGTCGCTGGGGGCGTTCGCGATGGTGCTCGGCGGGTCCGGGATGGGCAGCGACTTCGGCGGGGTCATCGCGTTCGTGCCCGGCATCGCGGTGACCGCGCTGATCCTGGCCGGCAAGCGGGTCTCGCTGGTGAAGCTGGGGGCGTTCTGCGTGGCCGGCGGGGTGATCGTGATGGCGTTCGCCTGGATCAACTACCTGCGGCCCGCCGCCGAGCAGACGCATCTGGGCAGGTTCGTGGGGCAGGTGCTGACCGGGGAGGCGTTCGACGTCATCTGGCGCAAGCTGCACGCCATGCTGGCCACCCTGCTCAGCCCCAACCTGATGCCCATCGTGATCGCGGCCGTGGCGTTCCTCGTCTACGCGATCCTGCGGCCCGAGCAGGCCTCGGCCGGGGTGGTGCCCGCCGCCTTCGAGCACTCACCCGCGCTGCGGGCCGGGCTGATCGGCACGCTCGTCAGCGGGGTGGTGGGCATGCTCGTCAACGACTCGGGGGCGGCCGTGCTCTCCATGGCGCTGGCGCTGGCCGTGCCGCTGCTGCTGGCGACCGGCATCGGAGCGCTGACGCGCGACCGGGAGGGGGTCGCCGAGCCGGTGACGGACTTGGCGCCCGCGACGAAGTGACGCCCCCGACGCGGAGGACGACCGCCGACGATCGGTCCCACGTGACGCGGCCGGACACGGCGGCCGGTCCCACGTGACGCGCCTCGGGGCGGCGGTCAGTCCCAGGCTTCGGCGAGGAGGCGGCGGGTTTCGCGCAGGAGTTGCGGCAGGACCTTGGTCTGGGCGACGACCGGCATGAAGTTGGTGTCGCCGCCCCACCGGGGCACCACGTGCTGGTGCAGGTGGGCGGCGATGCCCGCGCCCGCGACGTGGCCGAGGTTCATCCCGACGTTGAAGCCCTGCGCGCCGCTGGCCTTGCGCAGCGCGCGCAGTGACTCCTGGGTGAACTCCCCCAGCTCGACCGTTTCCTGCGCGGTCAGCTCGGCGTAGTCGGAGACATGCCGGTAGGGCACGACCATCAGGTGGCCGGAGTTGTAGGGGTAGAGGTTGAGCACGGCGTACACGCTCTGCCCTCTGGCGACGACCAGGCCGTCCTCATCGCTCATCTTGGGGATCGCGTCGAACGGGCAGCCGTCGTCCGGGCCGGTGCCCGTCGGCTTGTTCTCGCCCTTGATGTAGGCCATGCGATGCGGGGTCCACAGACGCTGGAAGTTGTCGGGGGCCCCGGCCCCTGCCTGATCGTGCATAACTAGCAGCATAGGACCACGGACAAACGGGGGGCTCTTCCGGCACAATCCCAAGCACCCGCCTACAGGAGGCCGCGATGAGTGACACATTAGCCGAGCACCCCGCCCCGTCCCCCGTTCCGGGCCCGGTGCCCACGCCCGCCGACGTTCCACCCTCCTATACCGAGGCGCCCACGGGCGGCGCGGTCGTCAAGGGGCGGATCAAGGTCGCCGACGAGGTCGTCGAGAAGGTCGCCGCGCTGGCGGCGCTGGAGGTGACCGGGGTCGCCGACATGGGCGGCGACCTGGCCAGGGCCTTCGAGTCCGTACGCGACCGCATCGGCATCGGCTCGCGCCGTGGCACCCAGGGGGTCAGCGCGCAGATCCAGGACCGTCAGGTGGCGGTGAGCCTGACGATCGTGGTGGAGTACGGGCACGTCGTGCTGGACGTCGCCTCCGAGGTCAAGACGAACGTGGCCAAGAGCGTGAGCCGGATGCTGGGCATGCGGGTCGTGGAGGTCAACGTGACGGTGGACGACGTACGGCTGCCCGGCCAGAGCCGCGAGCCGGGCCAGGACGGCTTCGAGGACGACCCCTCCGCCACCTGACGACGATGACGGGGATGAGCGCTTCCCGGCCCGGGCGTCTGGGTGCTGATCGACTTCATCATGATCCTCATCGGCGAGTTCACCGACAAGCAGGGTCAGCCGCCGGCCAAGTGAGCCCGGCCGGCGGAGCCGCGCAGGTGGCGGCTCCGCCGTTCCCGGAGCCGCAGCGGCTCCGGGAACGGGCCGGGGTCAGACCTGGACGCGGCGCTCGACCGCGTCGACGATCTCGGCGACCGCCTCGTCGACCGGGACGCCGTTCTTCTGCTCCCCGTTGCGGTAGCGGAACGACACCGCGCCGTTGGCGATGTCGTCGTCACCGGCGAGCAGCATGAAGGGCACCTTGGACTTCTGCGCGTTGCGGATCTTCTTCTGCATGCGGTCGTCGGAGGCGTCGACGTCGATGCGGATGCCGTGCTCGCGCAGCCGCTTGGCGACGTCCTGCAGGTAGGGGGCGTGGGCGTCGGCGATCGGAATGCCGACCACCTGCACCGGCGACAACCACACGGGGAAGGCGCCCGCGTAGTGCTCGGTGAGCACGCCGAGGAAACGCTCGACGGAGCCGAACAGCGCGCGGTGGATCATGACAGGGGTCTGCCGGCTGCCGTCGGCCGCCTGGTATTCGAGACCGAAGCGCTTGGGCTGGTTGAGGTCGAGCTGGATGGTGGACAACTGCCAGGTGCGGCCGATCGCGTCCTTGGCCTGCACGGAGATCTTCGGCCCGTAGAAGGCCGCGCCGCCCGGGTCGTCGACCAGCGCCAGCCCCGACTCGGTGGCGACCTGGCGCAGCGCCGCGGTCGCCTCCTCCCACTCGGCGGGCTCGCCGATGAACTTCTCGGAGTCGTCACGGGTGGACAGCTCCAGGTAGAAGTCCGAAAGACCGAAGTCACGCAGCACGCTGAGCACGAACCTCAGCAGCGACTTGATCTCATCGGCCATCTGCTCCCTGGTGGTGTAGATGTGCGCGTCGTCCTGCGTCATCCCGCGCACCCGGGTCAGCCCGTGCACCACGCCCGACTTCTCATACCGGTAGACCGAGCCGAACTCGCACAACCGCAGCGGCAGCTCACGGTAGGAACGCCCGCGCGCCCGGAAGATCAGGTTGTGCATCGGGCAGTTCATCGGCTTGACGCGGTATTCGATGCCCTCCAGCTCGAAGGCCGGGAACATGTCGTCGGCATACCAGGGAAGGTGCCCCGAGGTCTCGAACAGCGACGACTTGGTGATGTGCGGCGTGTTGACGAACTCGTAGCCCGCCTCGGCCTGCCGCCTGCGCATGTAGTCTTCCATCTCCTTGCGGATGATCCCGCCCTTGGGATGGAAGAGGGGCAGGCCGCTGCCGAGCTCCGCGGGGAAGCTGAACAGGTCGAGCTCCACGCCCAGCTTGCGATGGTCGCGCTTCTCGGCCTCCTCCAGCAGCTTGAGGTATTCGTCCTGCTTGTCGCGGGACTCCCACGCGGTGCCGTAGACCCGCTGGAGCTGCGGGTTCTTCTCGCTGCCCCGCCAGTAGGCGCCGCCGGAGCGCATGAGCTTGAAGGCCGGGATGGACCGGGTGGACGGCACGTGCGGGCCGCGGCACAGATCCTTCCACCGCAGATCGCCGCTCTTGGGGTCGAGGTTGTCGTAGATGGTGAGCTGCCCGGCGCCGACCTCGACGGACTCCTCGTCGGCCGCGCCGCCCTTGAGCCCGATCAGCTCCAGCTTGTAGGGCTCGCCGGCCAGCTCCGCGCGGGCCTCCTCGTCGGAGACGGCCCGGCGGGAGAACAACTGCCCCTGCTTGACGATCTCGCGCATGCGCTTCTCGATGCGCTTGAGGTCGTCGGGCTGGAAGGCGTGCTCGACGTCGAAGTCGTAGTAGAAGCCGTTGTCGACGGGCGGGCCGATGCCCAGCTTGGCCTCGGGGAACAGCTCCTGCACGGCCTGCGCCATGACGTGGGCGGTGGAGTGGCGGACGATCGCCCTGCCCTCGTCGCTGGAGACCTCGATCGGCTCGACCACGTCGCCGTCGGCCAGCGGATGGGCCAGGTCACGCGCCTCGCCGCCGACCCGGGCCGCGATGACCGTGCGTCCGTCGGCTTCGAGCGCCTCACCGGCCGTCGTGCCGGCCGCGACCACACGCTCGGCTCCGGCGAGGGTGATGCGTAGCTCGGCTGACACGGTGACTCCCTTGGATCGCCTCGATGCCCGGCACCGAGGCAGGTTCGATGGTGGACACCGATGCTATCGCGGGTCAAACCCCAGGCTTGTCAGGTCCTGCCGGGTGCCGTGGAAGACGTTGCGGTCGATGGGGCTGTTGACGTACTGGTGGATGGTCCAGTCACGCCAGGGCCGCGGCACCGCGGGCATGCCACGCGACTTCTGGGGGCTGGCGATCCAGAGCGGATATTCGGCCAGGCCCGCGCAGTTTCCGGCGTTCGCGAACGAGTGGAAGGTGTAGATGAACGGCCGCACGCCGCAGTGCCGCTCGACGTGATGGCACCAGCGGCGCGCGTAGCGGGCGACCTGCTCGGGCCGCAGCCCGTCGCTGGTCTCCAGGTCGAGCGCCACCAGGTCGCCGCGGCGCAGCCCGCCGGCCGACCTGATGGTGCCCAGGAAGTGGCGCGCCTGCTGGATCGGGTCGCCCTTGGGCCTGGCGAAGTGGTAGGCCCCGCAGACGATCCAGCTCTCGCGCATGCCGTTCCAGTTGCGCCTGAACCATTTGTCGGTGTAGTCGCCGCCCTCCGTGGCCTTCGCGAAGGCGAAGGCCACGCCGTCCTCCGCGTGGTCGGACCAGTCGACGGTGCCCTGCCAGTTCGACACATCGATGCCCTGCAGCAAGCGCTTCACCTTGTCGGAGTTTATTGAGACCTCTCCTGATCAGCCCTTCGCCGCGCCGATCAGCAGGTTGCGGGTGCGCTCGGTGTTGGCGAACGGTGAGGCGACGAAGTCGGTCACCCCGGCCCGCTCCAGCTCGCCGAGCTTGGCCAGCACCGTCTCCTCGTCGCCGACGATCGCCACGTCGCCCGGGCCCGCCGCGCCTTCCCTGTCGAGCATCGCACGATAGGACGGAAGCTGACCGTACATCGCGAAGATCTCGTTGGCCCGCTGGACGGCGGCGGCCGGGTCGTCGGTGACGCAGATCGGCAGCCCGCAGACGATGCGCGGCGGCTCGCGGCCCGCCTCGGCCGCCGCGGCCGTGATGGTCGGCGCGATGTGCTCGGCGACCGTCTTGGGGCCCGTCATCCACAGAACGGTGCCGTCGGCCACGGTGCCCGCGAGCTTGAGCATGCGCGGGCCGAGCGCGGCGACCAGGATCGGCAGGCCGGCGCCCGGTGTGGTCAGCTTGAGCTCGGCCTTGAGCGTCTCGCCCTCGAACTTGACCTGCTCGCCCCTGCTGGCGGGCACCAGGATGCTGAGATATTCCTTCATGTGCCGGCCCGGGCGGTCGAAGTCGTAACCGAACATGTTCTCGATGACGATCTTGTGCGACAGGCCGATGCCCAGCGCGAACCGCCCGCCGAGCGCGGCGTTGGCCGTCATGGCCTGCTGAGCGAGTACGGCGGGATGGCGCGGGTAGGTCGGCACGACGGCGGTGCCGAGCTCGATCGGGGGCGCCTGGGCCCCCGCCGCGGCGAGGGCGGTGATGGCGTCCAGGCCGAAGATGTTCGACAGCCAGGCGGAGCTGAAGCCGTCGCCGGCCGCCTGGGTGATCTGATCACGCAGGTCGCCGATGGGGTCGGAGCTTTTACGCTCACCAAGGAAATATCCATAACGCATAGGAACAGAACTCCGTTCTGGTGACTGACGCGAATGTACCTTCCCACGCCGCCCCGCGATCACCCACCGAACGGAGACGGATTTTTGACTTGCTCTCCGCCCTGAGGACGGAGATTCCCGTGCCGCTCACGCGGCAGTTCGTGCCGCTGACGCGGCCCGTGCTGTGGAACGGGGTGCTT